>CAMEQX010000289.1 GCA_945933905.1 uncultured Clostridia bacterium | reverse complement strand
GAAGCGAAAATCTGCAAGGGTATCGACCGATTTATGCTCACGAAAAACGAAGCAGCCGCGGTGATTTCGGAAAAAACCCGCGTTTATCTCGAGTCGTTTTTGAGCGGCGGCGGGATTGAGCTTGGGACTGTCATCAACGTAAGTGACGCGGTTCAAACGGCTTCGTGGAGCGGTGAATACAAAATTCTCGAGGACGAAATGCGCGGGCTGCTCGAGAAAAATTACTGCTGCTTTATCTTCGCGGGAACGAAAAAGGGCGCGCAAAATCTCGCCGATGATTTGCGCGACGACGGCTTCCCCGCCGATTTTTACGAGAAACCCGAGGATATTATTCGCGGGAAGGTTATTGTTGCAGCGGGAACGCTTTCGGCGGGCGCGGAGTACCGCGAGCAGAAGCTTTGCGTGTTCACGCACACCTCCGTTCACGCCGAGCGCAAAAAGTCCGCGAAACGCAAGAGCGCGGGCGAAGAAATCCGCTCGCTTGAGGACATTTCCGTGGGTGACCTTGTGGTGCATTACGCGCACGGAATAGGCGTTTTTGACGGCGTTCACAAGATTGACGCGGGCGGCGTTTCAAAAGACTATATCCGCATAAAATACGCGGGCGCGGACGTGCTCCACGTTCCCGTAACGCAGCTTGACTTGGTGTCGCGCTACATCGGCACGGGCGACGTTTCCACGGTTAAACTGAACAAGCTGAACTCGGAGCAGTGGCAGAAATCCAAGGCAAAGGCAAAGGCTGCCGCTAAGGAAATGGCAGCGGAGCTGATTGAACTTTACGCGAAACGTATGAAATCGAAGGGCTTTGCGTTCCCCGAGGACGACGAGCTTCAGGACGATTTCGAGCAGCATTTTCCCTATATCGAAACCAACTCGCAGATGCGCTGCATTGACGAAATAAAGTCGGATATGCAAAAGGAACAGCCGATGGAGCGGCTTTTGTGCGGAGACGTCGGCTTCGGAAAAACCGAGGTTGCGCTGAGAGCTGCGTTCAAGTGTATCGAAAGCGGCAAGCAGTGCGCGCTTCTCGCTCCGACAACCGTTCTCGCGTGGCAGCACTATCAGACCGCAACCGCGCGAATGGAAGGTTTTCCTGTCAATATCGCACTGTTGTCGCGCTATAAAACGGCAAAGGAGCAGAAAGAGATACTGAAAAGCCTTGCTTCCGGAAGAATTGACTTCGTTATCGGAACGCACAGAATTGTGCAGAATGACGTGGTTTTCAAGGATTTGGGGCTTGTGATAATTGACGAGGAGCAGCGCTTTGGCGTTGCCCACAAGGAGAAATTCAAGGAAAGCTTCAACGGCGTGGATATCCTGTCGCTGTCGGCAACGCCTATTCCGCGCACGCTGAATATGGCGATGAGCGGGATACGCGATATGAGCGTTCTCGACGAGCCGCCGCAGGATAGACAGCCCGTGTCAAGTTATGTTCTCGAGCACGACTGGGGTATTATCGCGGGCGCAATTCAAAAGGAGCTTCGCCGCGGCGGTCAGGCTTACTATATCCACAACAGGATTGAAAGCATTTACGGCTGCGCGGAGAAATTGCAGTCGATGCTGCCCGAGGCAAAAATCGGCGTTGCGCACGGAAGAATGTCCGAAAACGAGCTTCTCGAGGTCTGGCGGCAGCTGCTTGACGGTGAGCTAGACGTTCTCGTTTGCACAACAATAATCGAAACGGGAGTTGACGTGCCGAACGTAAACACGCTGATAATCGAGGACGCGGACTATATGGGCTTGGCGCAGCTTCATCAGCTTCGCGGGCGCGTCGGCAGAACCAACAAGCGCGCGTTTGCGTATTTCACGTTCAAGCCGGGGAAAGTGCTCTCGGAGATATCGCAGCGCAGACTTGACGCAATCCGCGAGTTCACGCAGTTCGGAAGCGGCTTCAGAATTGCCCTCCGCGACCTCGAGATACGCGGCGCGGGAAGCATTTTAGGCGCTTCGCAGAGCGGTCACCTCGCGAATATCGGCTACGATATGTATTTGCAGCTGCTTGATGAAGCGGTGCGCGAGGAACGCGGCGAGAAGAATGTTCACAAGGAAGAGTGCCTTGTTGATATCAGAATTAACGCGTTTATTCCCGAGGACTATATCTCAAATCAGGCGCAGCGCGTTGACTGTTACCGAAAAATCGCGCGAATTAAGACGCAGAGCGACGCGGAGGATATCACGGACGAGCTGATTGACCGCTTCGGTGACCCGCCGAGTTCTGTTGTCGGGCTGATTGAGGTTGCGCGGTTGAGAAATATGGCGGCAGACTGCAATATCTCGGAGATTTCGCAGACGGGCGAGGATTTGATTTTCTATATGTCGAAGTTCGATATGCAAAGGCTGTCGGCTGTGACAAAGGCTGTCGGCAAGAAAATGCGGCTCGAAACCGTCGGCAGACCGCGAATGTTGGTTGCCGCGGGCAAGGACAAGGATGCGCTTTCCGTGATGAAAACGGTGATTTCGGCGATGTACGAAGCGGCTGAAAAAAATTCGGGTGAACAAAATGCTTGATTTTCTCGCAAACAACTGGATAAATCTCGTTATCGGCGGAGCTTTGCTTGCGGCGGTGGTGATTGCTGTTGTGAAAATTGCACGAAATAAACGCTCCCGAAAAGGCTGCTGCGGCGACTGCTCATCAGGCGACTGCGATAAATGCGGCGGGTGTTCGGTTAAAAAGGATAAATAAAAGAAATCCCGAGAGTATTTCTCGGGATTTTTGGTGTTTCTGATTGCGTTAGTTTCGATACGCAACAAACCTGAAATGCGGCATATCAACGCCCCTGTAGTGCTTTGTCCAAGCGTCCTTTTTTGTCATTCCGTTGCGCTCGGCAACCTTTTGCGAGGGGATATTTGTATCTCTGCTTATC
>CAMEQX010000288.1 GCA_945933905.1 uncultured Clostridia bacterium | reverse complement strand
CTCACTTTCTCTGTGGGTATTATTGGCATTTACACGGTTGGTTATTCAGACTCTTTTAAGAATTGAGAAAAATTTTCCGTCAAAGCTCATCAATATCTATCTGAATTTCGCTGTTATACAATACTTTTTAAAGCATTCAATCTGTTCATCGGTTTTACCAAACAGGGAAATAATGCGTATGTTCTCGTTATATGCCAAGCTGATATCATCTGCTTGCAAAAAAGGCTTGACAAGCTTGTTCACCGCTTCCTGATTATCCTTGCCGATATCTGACAGTTTTATCAGAAAAACATTGACGCGTTCTCCCTTTTTCTCTTTCAGCTTTATAATGTAGCACAGCATTCTTATGTGAGAAGGTTTTTTGCTTTTGTTTCATCGGAATTTGCGCTCTTTTGCAAGTAGTTTTCAAGCAACGAAGATTTCAGTACATCACCTGTTTTTGTGGTTGCCAGGCCATCAACCGTGTACGGAACCATCTCACCGCTGTCTATCAGCCGAACGAAAATCTCGGTCAAAACAGGGTCAAATTGAGTGCCGGAGCATTTTACGAATTCCGCACGAACGTACTCGTTTGACAAACGTTTCCTGTAAACACGATTTGACGTCATAGCAGTCCGCAATGCAGATTATTCTTGCAACGAGGGGAATATCCGTATCCGACAATCCGCTCGGATAGCCTTTTCCGTCAAATCTTTCGTGATGATAAAGAATACCGTCAATAAGCCCGTCAATATTCTCACCAATTCCCGTCATAAGTTCCGCACCGATGTCAACGTGCTTCTTCATAAGGCAGAATTCATCATCGGTGAGCCTTCCTGCTTTGTTAAGAATAGAATCGGTTACGCCGATTTTTCCTATGTCGTGCATATTTCCAATGTACAGAATACGCAGAATATCCTCCTCGGAAAAACCATAATCTGCTGCCATTCCTCGCGCTAAAATCGTGGCGTAATGTCCGACGCGTTCCGAGTGTCCGTCCGTATATTCGTCTTTTGCGTCAATAGCTCCTGCGATGGTTTCAATCGTTCCTACAACCATTCTTGTCTGCTTGTCTTCACGTTCTCTTGAAAACCTTATCTGGTCAATCAGAGTTTGAATAACAGTTGCCACTGTAAGCATTACAAGACCTAAACATACAAATATTCCGAAAACATGAAATCTTGAAATGTAGAAAGCAGCCAGCTCCAGCAGCGAAGTCACAAGAAAACATAGCATACCGATTGCGGTTGCACCGTACTGCTTTATCCTCTATTTTACCACTTTTTAAAGGGAACTGCCTGCCGTTCTTGCAGATTGGGCAAGTGAACTGCGGCTGAACCATCACCGGAGATAAATTGCGGCTTGGGAAGAACAGGAGCGCTGAGGCTTTCATCTTTCAAGTAATGAAAAAAACACCGCAAACCTCTCAAAAAGATTGCGGTGTTTTTGATATTTTTTGTGCTGAAACAGGAGAAGTATTGTGCCCGCGTCTGTAGCAATATAAATACAATTCTCCTCAGATTTTGCCTATAAAGTGTTTAGCCGCCGAAGAAACTTGCGAAATTAAAGCCTGTCGGGAAGGGGATTGTAAACATATAGATTGTTGCGAACAAAAATCCTGCAATCGCAACTACCGTGATAATAAATCTGTTCGGAAGATTGCGGAAGGTGCCGACAATACCGAGCATAAACAGAACAACCGAGTAAATTACCGTAACAAGGTTGAATGTATCACCCTTCTTGTTGTCCTCCTGTCCCTCTTTGAGGACCTCCTCGCTCTGAGCAAGAATGGTGCGTGCGTCTGTGTAGTAACTCTCAATAAACTCCGTCGAGGAAAACGGACTGGTTGTTGAGTTGGGGTCGTTGATAACCCAGTCAATAATCTGGTCTGCTGTGAAATTATAGTCATAGTTAATCTTCTGAGCGAACGCTTCTGTAACATTATCGGCGCAGAGGTACTTGATTTTATAGGCATTTTCGCTCATCTTGTCCACATCGCCCATTTCATTTCCGTAAAGAATTTCAACCTGATAATCGCTTATCACATTCCACAGCTGCATATCCTGCGCGAGCGACTGCGAAGCTTCGTTCCAGCGAGCGTTTCCGTCAGCGGAAAGGTTGTTGCTCTTGGCGTAATTTGTCGCCATATTTCCACCGTGAAGCGAGCCTATCCAGCTTGCCCAAGCGGTTGCCAGAGCTGTGATACCGAGGAAAATCGCGATGATAATTTCGAGGATATCCTCCTTGCTGCGCTTAGATTTTTTAGGCGCAGATTCCTGTGTTTCTTCTGCTTTAGTATTGTCTGACATAAAAAATCCTCCTTAATTGTTTACAAAACAATTCCTGCTGCATTAACAGCAGGAATGATTTAATAGATTTCTTAACCGGTTACCCACGGCGTTCCATCTTTCTTCGTGAACTTACCTGTTGCTACCTGAACTACATCTACTATGTAACCAATACCAAAGCATCCGAAAGTCAGCAGCCAGATAATACCTGTCCCGATTTTGCCCGACATAAATCTGTGTACTCCAAGCTCACCCAAAAAGATTGTGATTAAAAGTGCAGCCGTCTTGTCCATAATAATAATACCTCCTAAAATAAAGTTAAGCTTTATACAGCTTCACGGATATTCCGCTTTTTTAGTATACTATATTTTGAATAATTTGTCATCACCTTTTAGGGTGAATTGTTTTCAAATCCAAATAATCCGTTTTTATTCAAATCCTCAAAACCGCTGTAAAATCAGGCACAGAGTTTGTTGAAAATTACAAATTTCGGGAAATGCACCCGAAAAGGTGATGACAATTCGGGCGAATTGTTGTATAATAAGTACATAAAGTGAGATTTTGTGCAGGAGGGACAAAGATATGAAAATAAAAGCCT
>CAMEQX010000287.1 GCA_945933905.1 uncultured Clostridia bacterium | reverse complement strand
ACAATCGTTTTCGGCTCGCCGTAATCGTATTCGGTTTGATTGAATTTGTCGATAATTTCAAGCGCGGATTTGTCGGCAAGATCGATATCGTCAAGGCGCTCTTTGACAAGAAATTCCTTTGCCGCACACACAAAAGCGTTTGCCATATTTTTGATGAATTCTTCGCTGTAACTGTCGGCGCGATAGGATATTTCAAGGGAAAACTCTACCTTCCACGTTTCGCAAAGCTCAAAAACAAGCGCTGTTCTTTCGATATGTCCGCTGCTGTCGTCGGCGAGATAAGGCTTGCCGTTTTTGCCGTATTTCAAGGAAAAATCCTCAATCCCACAATCAGAAAGCGCCCGTTTCAGCAGAATTTCCGCGCCCATTGAAAGCATTTTATCCCGCTTTTGAACAAGGCGGTCAATCTTTCGCCGTCGTTCCTTGGAAACCGCATTGTAGAGCCGTTCATAGACATTTCCATTGTGCAGAACATCTGTTCGCGAAATATAAACTTTATTTTCCATTTTCACCAAATATTCTCTGACTTTACCGAAAATTCCCTTTTATTTATACCTTTTTCCGTCTTATAAATCAAAAGAAAATTGAAAAATCAACAAAATTTTGCCGCAAAAAAGCCCGAACGCAAAAACGCTCGGGATGATATTTTAGTGCTTATTCCGAGTACAATTCATCAAAATTGTCTTTAGTTTTCATTATACCACAAAACTGCGTTTTTTGAATACGGCTTGAGTTGTTTTGGCAATCTGCTCACCCTATGGAAATTTAACGCTCAAGCATTTTTTCCATTCCGCTGCCCGTCACATTTTCCGTCATTATCCGAAAACCCAAACCTTGATAAAACGGCTCTTTACCTTTTTCGGCGCGGAGGTCAATGCAGACTTTCTGATTGTCTTTCAGCGTGCTTTTGATAAAATTCTCCGAAAACCGATAAAGAAGCGTGCCTATCATCTGCCCTTGATACTCCTCGCGCACAATAAAATCCTTCATAAACCAGTGCATACCGAAATCACCGAGCCAGTTGATTGTAGCCGCAGCTTTCTCCTTGTGGCGCACAACAAAAGACTTCGTGCTGTTTTTGATTGCCAAGTCCATCTGTTCGATTGAAGGACATTTCCACCCGACAGATTTAAACAGCTCGACAAATTCCTCGACCTTCAAATCCTGACAGATTGTATAATATTCAATATCCAGCGACCTTAAAATATTCCGCTCTCTTAATCTGCGTTCTTCCAGACATTTGATATAGCCGTCATATCCGCAAAGGTTGTTCTGCTTGCCGTAACCTTGAGAAACGTGATAATCAATAACCGCTTTCAGCCAGTCGTTTCCGCGCTCGTCAAGCACGCTGTCAATCGCGAGTTTTACATTTGGTTGGTCTATGTAAATGATAACAGGCTTCAGCGGCTTTATTATCTCCGCGATTTCTGATATGTAATTGCGCGACTCCTCCTCCGACATACCAAATCTCATCATTGTTTCGCACATCGGATTTTGCAGAAAAATGCAGTTGAACACATAAATCGTGTCCTTGTCGGCGCTTTGCACAAAGGACTGCCACTTTTCGAGAATTTTCTCCCGCTCCGTTTCAAAATCGGGAAAATCATAGTCGGCGTAATCGGCGGGGTGCTCGGAAACGCCCTCGTCAACGCAGACTACTTTTTTGCTTTTTCTGCTCAGTTCATCGGCAATCGTAGCCGCAGTCGTGCTTTTCCCGCTGCCCGCAAGTCCTTCTACTATAATCAAATTTGTTTTCATAAAGTTCTCCTAAAAATTCCTGTTTATCGCTGCGTTTATTATACCATAATCAGCCAAAAATTGCAACAAAAAAATGCCGCCTTTATATTTCAAAAGGCGGCGGTTTTGCTCAACTCTCGAAATGTACGAGAGAGAGATATTTTCTTTCTTCGACAATTTAGGGATTATCAAAAACACGTTTGAGGGAAAAATAATTTCCGCAATACGCGCAAAAAGTTGCTTTCAATCACCAATAAAGTGTGCTGTAAAACCGCTGTCAAAGCTCATCTATATCTATCTGAAACTCGCTGTTATGCAGTGCTTTTGTAAAGCATTCAATCTGCTCATCAGTTTTTCAAACAGGGAAATAATGCGTATGTTTTCGCTATATGCCAAGCTTATATCATCTGCCTGCAAAATGGGCTTGATAAGCTTGTTCACCGATTCTTGATTATCCTTGCTGATATCAAATAGTTTTATCAGAAAAATGTTAACACGCTCGCCCTTTTTCTCTTTCAGCTTCATAATGTAGCATAGCATTCTTATGTGAGAAGGTTTATTTGCTTTTGTTTCATCGGAATTTCGGCTCTTTTGCAGGTAATTCTCAAGTAACGAGGATTTGAGCACATCACCCGTTTTTGTTGTTGCCAAACCATCAACCGTTAGCCTTTTCCGTCAAATCTTTCGTGATGATAAAGGATACCGTCAACAAGCCCCTCAATATTCTCGCCAATTCCCGTCATAAGCTCTGCACCGATGTCAACGTGCTTCTTCATAAGGCAGAATTCATCATCTGTGAGCCTTCCCGCTTTGTTAAGAATAGAATCGGTTACGCCGATTTTTCCGATATCGTGCATATTTCCGATGTACTGAATCCGCAGAATATCCTCCTCGGAAAAGTCATAATCTGCCGCCATTCCTCGTGCCAAAATCGCGGCGTAATGTCCGACGCGTTCCGAGTGACCGCCTGTATATTCGTCTTTTGCATCAATAGCTCCTGCGATAGTTTCAATCGTTCCTACAACCATTCTCGTCTGCTTGTTTTCACGTTCTCTTGAAAATCTTATCTGGTCAATCAGAGGTTGAATAACAGTTACCACTGTAAGCATTACAAGACCTAAACATACAA
>CAMEQX010000286.1 GCA_945933905.1 uncultured Clostridia bacterium | reverse complement strand
TGCGGCTGCGAGAAAATCTTCTCGGTGTCGCCGTATTCGACAACCTCTCCGAGCAGGAAAAACGCGGTTTTGTCGCTTATTCTCGCGGCTTGCTGCATATTATGAGTTACCATAACAATAGTATAACACTTTTTCAGCTGAATTGCAAGGTCTTCTATTTTCGATGTGGAAATCGGGTCGAGCGCGGAGGTCGGCTCGTCCATCAGCAGCACGTCCGGTTCAACCGCAAGCGCGCGTGCAATACAAAGCCGCTGCTGCTGACCTCCCGAAAGACCGAGCGCGGATTTTTTGAGGCGGTCTTTCAGCTCGTCCCAGATTGCCGCGTCACGAAGCGATTTTTCGACGATATCGTCCAGCTTTACCTTTGAGTGAATTCCGTGAGTACGCGGACCGTAGGCGATGTTGTCATAAACGCTCATCGGGAACGGATTTGGCTTTTGGAACACCATTCCGACGCGCTTTCTGAGGGTGTTCACGTCCATTTTCCCGTAAATATCCTCGCCGTCCAGCAAAAATTCTCCCGTTATCCGACAGCCTTCAACCAAGTCGTTCATTCGGTTGAGCGACTTCAAAAGCGTGGATTTTCCGCAGCCCGAAGGTCCGATGAAGGACGTAATCTGCTTTTCGGGAATTGCGAGATTTATGTTCTTGAGAGCCTTGAAGTTACCGTAATACAGCTCTGCGTTTCGTATATCAAATTTCATTTTTACCCCTTTTTCTTCTGAATGTGACGTTCAATCAAATCGGAAGCCAAGTTAATCAAAAACGTGAGCGCAAGCAAAATCACGCCCGATGCAAACGCCTGATTGACGTGAAGTCCCTCGTTGGACTGAACGTACATATGAACCGTGAGCGTTGCCGAGGAGTCCCAGATACCGCTCGGAGTGCTGCGGAAGGTGCCCGAGGTGTAGATAAGCGCGGCGGATTCGCCGACAATTCTGCCTATCGAGAGGATAACTCCCGACATAATTCCGGGGATTGCCGCGGGGAGAATTATGCGGAAAACCGTGCGCATTTTGCCCGCGCCAAGCCCGTAGCTGCCCTCGCGGTAGCTGTCGGGCACGGCAAGCAGCGCTTCTTCTGTTGTGCGGATAATCAGCGGCAAAATCATTATCGCAAGCGTGATTATACCGCCGAGCATCGCGTACTGCCAGCCGAGCTGCATATTGAACAGCAAAAACCCGAAAAGTCCGTAAACGATTGACGGAATGCCCGAGAGTGTTTCCGTGGTAATGCGGATAACTTTGACGAGCTTGTTCCCGCGTTTTGCGTATTCAACGAGATAAACCGCCGCGAAAATTCCCACGGGCACGGCAATCAAAAGCGTGAGCAAGGTCATCGTGAGCGTGTTGATAATCGCGGGCATCATACTTTGATTATCGGGCGTGTATTTCCATTCAAACTGCTCTGCGGTCAAATGCGGGATACCGTTTGCGAGAATGTAAATCATCAAAAACAGCAGTATTCCCACGGCAAAAACCGCCGACAGCATCACCAAAATCATCACCACAAGCGACTTCGGGTGTTTTTTGTATTCGCGGAGCTTGTCGCGGAAGGTGACTTTGTTTATGTAGTTTTCGGGCTGATTTTGTTCGATGTTTTTCATTTCGACTGCTTTCTCCATAATTCAGTCCTTTCTGCGCTTGAGTGCCGAGAAGCACAGGTTGATTATCAGAATAAACACAAACAGCACAACCGCTGTCGCGACGAGAATACTCTGCTTGTGCTCATCGGCGTAGCCCATTTCGAGAATAACGTTTGAGGTGAGCGTGCGGACGCCCGAGGTAATGCTTTCGGGGAGAATGGGCTGATTTCCCGCAACCATAACAACCGCCATAGTTTCGCCGATTGCCCTGCCGACGCCGAGGATAATCGCGGCTAAAATGCCCGATTTTGCCGCAGGAAGCGTCGCAAAGAACACGCTTCTTTCGTGGGTTGCTCCGAGAGCAAGCGAGCCTTCATAATAGCTTGTCGGGACAGCGTTGAGGGAAGCTTCGGTGGTCTTGATGATTGTCGGCAAAATCATTATCCCGAGCAGAATTCCCGCTGTCAAGAGCGATTTTCCCGAACCGCCGAAAACGTTTCTGATAAACGGAACAAGTACCATTACACCGAAAAATCCGTAAACAATCGAGGGAATTCCCGCAAGCAGATTTATCGCGGGTTTGACAAATTTGTACAGCTTTTTCGGGCAGTAAAACGACATAAAAACCGCGCACAAAACGCCAATCGGCACGCCTATCAGAATGGCAATTCCCGTGACGAGAATTGAGCCTACAATCATCGGGAAAATTCCCCAGCTTTCCGCGTCGGGACGCCATTCTCCGCCGAAAAGGAACTTGAAGAAACCCACGTCCGCCATCGCGGGAATACCCGTTCCGAACAGGTAAACGCAGATTACCACGACCGCTAAAATCGACACGCAGGCGCAGATTAAAAACAGCGCGTGCATAATTTTTTCTTTTGCTTTTTGCATAAAAACCTCACAAAAAATCGGCGCTGAGCCTCGGCTTGAACCGAGTGCCGAGCGCCGTAGTTAAAGGAAAAACTCGGAAGAGAGGTGAAAACACCGGAGTGATTTTACTTGATTTCGGACCAGTTTTTGAGCTCACCGAGGTAGATTTTCTTAATCTGCTCGGAGGTGAGATTGTCGATTTTGCTGTCCTTGTTGACAATAACGGCAATTCCGTCGTCCGCGATTTTCAGCTCCGTCAAGCCCTTTGCAAGCTCCTCTTGCTTAAGAGCGCGCGAGGACATTCCGATATTGCACGCGTCGGAGGTTACGGCGGTGATACCCGCGCCCGAGCCCGTCTGCTGAATTTGAACGGACACGCCGCTGTTAAGCTCCTGATACTTCGCGGCAAGCTTCTCCATAAC
>CAMEQX010000285.1 GCA_945933905.1 uncultured Clostridia bacterium | reverse complement strand
TTTTCGTCATTCTGGTCGCGATAGGACAAGTTTTCTTCGCGGGCGGGGCGAAAATCACAACCGAAACAGCGTATAATTACGGCTACGACGTGGAAATACCGTTTGAGGGAGTTATCCTCCGCGACGAAACGGTGATTTATAATTCGGGCTCGGGCGTTTTGAGCTATGAGCACGAGGACGGAGTTAAGGCGGGAAAAAGCACGGTTGTCGCGCGGCGATACAAGAGCGACAGCGATATCGCTTATCTTCGTGAAATTGAACAGCTCAGGGAGCAGATAAAAATGCTCGAGAGCGCGGAATTGCTTATCGGCACCGATAACTCGCAGCTTGAGGCAATCTCGGCGCAGATTAACGAGAGCCACTCGCAGATTATCAACAATATTCTTGACGGGGATTTCAGCGCGGCGACAGAACAGCGCAGCAAGCTGCTTTGCGCGATGTGCAAAAGGGAGATTACGCTGAAGGAAAGCGGAGGCTACTCCGAGAAAAGACGCGGGCTTCAGGCGGGCGGTACGGGCTATTTCGTGAGCTCGGTTGACGGATACGAGGGCGAGTTCGGCTACGCGGACGTTGACAAAATGACCGAGGACACGATAAATAAGGTTGTCGAAAAACCGACAAAGGAAAGCGGAAAAAACGTGATTGGAAAGCTGGTTTCCGATTATCATTGGAGAGCGGCGGCGGTTATCGAGAACGAGAAGATGATAGGAATTTACGAGGGCGGCAAGGCGACGCTTCGCGTGGGTTCCGAGCAAAGACAGTATGAGACAACCGTAGTTGCTGTCAATAAGTGCGGCGACGGAAAATCGGTTTATATATTCGAGGGCGACAATTTCGTTTCAAACGCGGTGGAAAGCCGCACGGCGAGCTTCAAGCTTGTGGTGAACAGCTACGGCGGGCTTAGAGTTCCGAGAACGGCGCTCCGCTATGACGAAAACGAGCAGCGCGGCGTGTTTATTCTTCGCGGACAGACGCTTCGGTTCAAGAAGGTTGACGTCGTTTTCTGGGGCGAGGGTTATGTAATCTGCTCGCAGGAAAAGGACGACGAGTATTTGAAGCTGTACGATAAAATTGTTGTCGAGGGCAAGGATTTGTACGATGGAAAGGTTATTTGACGGCGGCGAATTTGACGATGTTCGCGAAAATTACAAGAGAATTTCCGAAAATATCCAAAACGCCGTTTTGAAATCGGGCAGAACCGATAAGGTGAGGTTTATGGCGGTGACGAAAACCGTTCCGCCCGAGCGCGTGAATTGCGCGATAAATCTCGGGGTTGATTTGCTGGGTGAAAATCGCGTTCAGGAATTCCTCGAAAAACGCGACGCCTACGCGCCCGCAGAGGTGCATTTTATCGGCGCTCTTCAGACCAACAAGGTCAAGTACATTATTGATAAGGTTTCTATGATTCATTCCGTGGACAGCATTCATTTGGCGGAAGAAATAAACCGCAGAGCAATGCAGCACGGACTGACTATGGATATACTCGCCGAGATAAATATAGGCGAGGAGGAAACAAAAAGCGGCATTTCATCGGAAAGCGCAAAGGCTTTCTGCCGCGAGCTTGACGGGCTTTCAAACATAAGGCTTCGCGGGCTGATGACAATTCCCCCTCCAAATTGCGAGGAAAGGCTCTACGCCGAGATGCAGGAGCTTTTCGAGGGCATTAGAGGAACGCTTTCGGGCGAAAAGTGGGGCGCGTTCGATACTCTTTCGATGGGGATGTCGGGAGATTACGAAACCGCGATAAATTTCGGGGCAACCATTGTCCGAATAGGCTCAGCTCTCTTCGGTCAAAGGAAAAAACCTGTGTAAGCAGGAAAATATAAAATAATTGGGAGGAAATTAAAATGGGCAACTTTTTCAAGAACATCTTCGGTACGGGTGACGAAAACGAGGGCTTCGTAGATTACGAGGAAGAAAGCGGTTCCTACGATACCACATCTAATGCGGTAACAAACGAGGAAGCGGCTTATTCTTCCGACTACGGCTCCAAGAGCGAAAGCTATTCTTCCGGCTCTAAGTACATCAACCTTCACAGCACGGGTATGCCGAAGCTTGCAATTCTCAAGCCTAAGAGCTATGAAGAGGTTATGGGCGAGGCGGTTGAGCTGCTGCGCGAGGGAACTATCATTATCCTCAACCTCAACGATATCGGAAGCGATATCAGCATGAGAATTGTTGACTTTATGACAGGCGTTACGGCTGCTTTCGAGGGCAGAATTAAGCGCGTAGAGGGCTTCACCTACACCTGCGCTCCGAAGAACACGGATTGGATTAACAATATCGAAGACTAATCCCTTAACGGAGATTATTTATGGCATTGGAACAAAACGAGCGATTTCTGTCCGCGCATATTTCGGACTTGTGCAGAAAAAGCGCAGGCTCGGGAGTGCCGCGTTTCTCGTCGTTTCTCAACGAAAGAGAAGCGATGATTGCAGGCGAGGCGGCACGGACGGAACGCTCTTGTCCCGTGTTTTACGGGGGCTATGACGGCGCGGCGAGGGTTGTGTGCGGATTTTTCGAGAACACCTACGCCGAGGAATTTGACGAGGAAGCAAGGAAAAATCTCTTTCCCGTGAAAGCTGTCACGTTTTCGTTCCGAAGCCGCGACAAGCTGTCTCACCGCGACTTTCTCGGCGCTGTTTTGGGCGTTGGGCTAAAGCGCGAGGCTGTCGGGGATATTGTGGTTTTCGAGGGCGGAGCAGTCGTTTTTTGTCTGGAAACGGCGGCGGATTTGGTGCTCGGGATTGAAAAGGTCGGGAAAACGGGCGTTGTCGCTGAAAGCGGCGTCACAAAGCCGATTGTGAAATCAGAGCCGCTTCAAATCGAGACCACGGTTTCGTCGATGAGATTGGACTGCATTGTCGGTGCCTGCACAAACTGTTCAAGAG
>CAMEQX010000284.1 GCA_945933905.1 uncultured Clostridia bacterium | reverse complement strand
ATTGAGAATCATCAACTTGCTTGGCGAAATGAAACCTTGCTGCCGCTTATCACGGAAACCGCGAATAAAATCTTTGATACAACTCAGCCTGATGTTCAGCAGTTTTTTGACAGCATTGATGATATAGCGATGTATTTTTCGGGCGGCTCCGCGCAAAAGACTGACACATCTGCTTGGGAACGAGCCACAAATCTGTCCGGAAGCATTAGCATGGGAAAGAATGTTTTCTCAAAATTCGGCGGGGAAGTGGTGATAAGCTTTGAGATGATTGCTGCCCTTACTGCACAAGTTGCAACAACGGTTGTGCTGGGCATTCTCAATGTGATGAACCCGATTTTCCTGGTAACTATTTTGCTTGGTTCGTTAACAGTAAGTGCTGTAAGCAGCGAAAGCGGAATGATGAAAAAACTCAAAAGCTCGATATCAAAGGACGCTGTTGAACAGACAACAAAAAATGCAATGGATTTTCCACAAGAGTTTGCACAGAACATTATAAATCGTTTCATCGAGATTGCAAAAGGTATTTCCGATTCGATGGATACGGAGATAAATGAAACTGAAAATCGCATCTGCGGAATAATTTCCGATATTGAAAAGGGTAAGGAAAACGTAGCGTCAAGAGAAAAACTTCTTGCGGATTGCGAGGAACGACTTAAGACGCTTATCACCAGACTTGACGATTTGTCTTTCAGATTGACATCGTGAAGAAATATATAATTTCACATATGAAAGGAAGTAGTTAACATGAACGAAAACAGCTTTAATACAAATCAGTTTGATGAGGTAACCGAATTTCCCTCTCATCTTACATTTGTTGAGGGATTGCTTGACAGATACGATTTGGACGCTGAAACGATGAAAAGAATGCGTGCCGAGATTGATAAGCTGCGTCGTAAGCACGATGATAAGCTGCTTAACCTCAGCGTTTTGGGAGAATTTTCGACGGGAAAAAGCACGTTTATCAACGCTTTACTTCGTCGTGACGGCTTTTTGCAGGCAAGCTCACTTCAAGGAACAACTACAACTGCGACAATAATCGAAAACTCGGATAAATATATGCTTATCTGTAAAGACAAGGAAGGCGTTTCCACGGAAGAAGAGTTTCCCGATTGTGAAACACTTGAGGCACGGGTAGCTGAAATATGCTCTGATAAAAATAAGGCAAGTTCTCTTTATAGCGTGACAATAAAGCTTCCGGCTCCACTTCTTGAAAAGCGTGGTTTTAGAATTATCGACACTCCGGGTACAAACAGCAGCGAGCATTGGTGTGATGACGTTACAATACGAACAATAAGTGAATTGTCGGATTTGTCGATTATCATTATCGACGCGACAAAGGCATTGCCTCAGCAGTTCTGTGAGTTTATAATTGCAAATCTCCAGTCGATACTCAATCAGTGTGTTTTTGTTGTCACAAAGGTAAATATGATTCGCAAGAAAGAGCTTGACGGGGTAATGCAGTATATAAAGGAAAAGGCAGAAAAGGAGTTTGAGATAAAGAATCCTCTAATTTTGCCGTATTCTTCGACTGATGTTCTTGATAATGTGGACGATTTGAACAGTGATGAGCTGCCCGAGCTGGTTGTGGAGTCGCTGAAATCGGAGCGTATGATAATGGACCATATGTCTTCTCAGAAATCTATTGTACAGACGCTGAATCTTATCGATCTTGCCGACAATATCTACGACACCATTCAGGCGTATATGAAGACCGCGAACGAGCGTCACGAAAAGGCTCTGGCACTTGCGCGCAGAAGAGAAAACATCGGCAATGAGTTCAATGATTTTATTCACAGGCAGGATAATGAGCTTAACGATGAAATCAATAGTAGAATGTCAAAATGGTTAGCTTGGTTTGAGGAAATCATTGACATAAAATTTAATTCTCTTCGAAGTAATATTATTGCACGCGTTGCGCAGTTTCAAGACCTTGACAGCTTGTGCAGAATATTTGAAACCGAGCTTCAGGCTACGCTTTCCCAGAGAATACGCGAAACTCTTGTGGAAATAAACCGCAAGGATAAGGAATTTGCCGCGGATTGCGAGTGGATTTGCAGCAAGTTTGTCGATAATTTCAAGGAGACCTTTAGGGACGTGGAGATTTTCGATGAAAACGAGGAGCTGAAGTCGGAATATACCCCGTCGAATGATTTCATTTGTTTCCCGATATTAAGCCCGATTATAATGTACGCTTATCAGCTTACGGGCTTCAAGGAGCTTATGGGCAACTTTTTCCCCAAGCCGACAAAAGCCGACGCTGTGGTCAGATGTCAGGACAACATAAAGCGTGCTGTTGCGATGTACATCAATGACGCAATCAAAATGTGCCAGAACGAATGTCAAAATTATGTTCAGCGCGAAATACAATATATTTCTGTTTACAACCATAGATTTGTTGAGAAATACAGGAAAGAGGTTTCGGAGAATATCGGCAATACGAGAGATCGTATCGAAGAGCAAATGAGATGCATTCAGGAGGATACAGCGCAGCTCAATATCCGCAAGGGCAAGCTTGATATGGTAAGCAAGATGCTGACCATAATGGCACGGAAGGAGACGATTTGATTTGGCAGGTGAACTTGGTCGCTTTTCGGAGCTTTGGAATGGTTTTGCTGAGTCATTTCGAAAACGGCTTGAAAAGGAACGCGAAAAGCAGCCACTGTCTTACTCGGTTTGTACGCTTTTGCTAAACGATGAAAAGTTGTGCTGGAACAGCGATGATAATCCGTGCGGGCAATGGCTGGAAAATTTGCGAAGAACTCAGCCTCAAAAAGCTGATTTAATTCTCAGCATAATAATGGACGATGTAAAACTAAACGACTCAAGTCAAAAGAAAGGGATTACTCTCGCTGACATCTTGGGATTTGGGCTTATTCCTTTGGTATTAGCTT
>CAMEQX010000283.1 GCA_945933905.1 uncultured Clostridia bacterium | reverse complement strand
CGCCGCCGCACCGAGCAAAAAGCTCTTCGGGTTTGAAATCAACGGACCAAAATCCGTCATCGCGCCGATGCCGAGGAAGATAATCGGCGGGTAAATTCCCAGCTTAACGCCGAGATAAAGCATATCCAAAAGACCGCCCTCGTGAAGAACGCGCCCGTAGTCAAGCGATGTGTGTTTCGTGAACTCAACCAAAACATTCGCGCCCTGCTCGATATACTCGGGAGCGAAATAGGGGTTCGTCGCGGGGTCCCAGAGATACGAGTGATAAAGTCCCGCGTTAGGCAGGTTTGTCAAAAGCATACCAAAAGCAATCGGGAGCATCAAAAGCGGCTCGTATTGCTTAACAATCGCGAGGAAGAACAGCACGAACGACAAAAGTATCATCAAGCCGTTCTGCCACGTCAACCCCAAAAATCCTGAGTCTTGAATAAGACCGTTGACAGTAGTTACAAAAATCTCCATATATTGATTCCTTTCAGCCGTATCAGAACGGACGAGTGTTTTCGGTAATTCCCGCAGCGCTCCACGCTGAACGCGCGCGTTTGCCTTCGTGCTTTCTTACGCTCTTAATCGTAAAGCCCTCGTCATCGGTATAAGCCGCAATCGCCGCGCTTATCACGGCAATCAGCTCGCCGTCGTCCTCAACCTCGGCGATTTCCTCGACAACAGGCTCTTCGACTGCCTTCTGAACAGCCTCCTGAGCCTTTGCGGCAGCCGCAGCTTCCTGCTTCTTTTTCTTCGACTTATCAACAGCCTTGAAAAGCGTTCCCAAAAGCCAGAAGAAGAAAATCAAAATCGCAAGAATAAGGAACACAACCAAGATACCCGTAAGCGTGATTATACCAACGCTTCCCCAGTAGTCAGGGTCGGCTATCTGCTGTTGAGCAATTGACTGCTTTAGCTCTTTATTACCCGTGTACGACTGAAGTCTGTCGATAACGCTTGGTTCAGCGGCCTCCGACAATAAATTCAGAAACAAATTCATAAATTATCTCCTTTTTCACTCGAAAAAACGAGTTATTTTCTTTAACAAACATTATAATTATACTATATTTTCCTAAATAATTCAATAACAATCCCAAAACTTGTGCTCACGAGATTTTTCAACAATTTCGCCGATTTTTTGTACAATTTGACGAAATCAATAAAATCCCCCGTCAACGCCAAGAATTTGTCCCGTTATAAAGCCATTTTCGGCAATCGCACGAACTGCCGCGGCAACCTCGCCTGCTTTTCCCAGACGACCGAGCGGTGTTTCATCGCAAAGCTCGGCGAGTTCATCGGGGTTCAGGTGAGAGCTGTTCATCGGGCTGTCGATAACCCCCGGCGCTATCGCGTTTACCGTAATCCCCGACAACCCAAGTTCCTTCGCAAGCGCCTTTGTAAAGCCGATTACGCCCGCTTTTGCCGCCGAGTAAGCCACCTCGCAGGACGCACCGTGAACTCCCCAAACCGATGAAATGTTCACGACAGCACCGCTTTTTCGCCGTATCATCTGCGGCACAACAGCTTTTGTTACCCGAAAACAACCCGTGAGGTTCACCGAAAGCTGTGTTTCCCAATCCTCGTCGGTTGTGTCGGTGAACGGCTTAATAAGCGCAATTCCCGCGTTGTTCACCAAAACATCAATCCTCGAAAACTCTTTCAACACGCCTTCAACCGCCGCTTGCACGGAATTGCTGTCAGAAATATCCATTTTCACGGGAAACGCGCGGAATTTTTCGGAGAGCTCACGCGCGCGTTCCTCGTTATTAAAATAAGTGAAAGCAACGTCGTCCGTTCGCGAAAACTCCTCGACAAGCGCCGCGCCGATTGCGCCGGTGCCGCCTGTTATCAACACAACGCTCATTTCAGCTCGACCTTGATTTCATCGCCCGAAGCCGTGATTTCAACCGCGCCGAACTGCTTTTCGCTGTTCTCGATAAGCATTTCTGCGATTTTGTCCTCGATATCCGAGCGGATAACTCTGCGGATATCGCGCCCGCCGAACTTCCCGCCGAACGCTTTCTTGGCAACCGCCGCGTAAACCTCGTCCGAGATGGAAAGCTCCAGCTTCTTCTCCTTGAGCGGCGAGCGCAGCTCCTCGAGATTGAGCTTCGCGATTTTCGCGTAAGCCTCCTCGGAAAGCGGCTTGAACACAATTACCTCGTCAACGCGCGCCAAAAACTCAGGTCTCAAAAAGTCCCGCAGCCCTTTCATTGCGCGCTCTTTCGTGACGTCGCTCTGCGTTTTCGCAAAGCCCACGCCGTTCATTCCGTTTGACGAACCCGCGTTTGACGTCATCGCGATAATCGTGTTCTCGAAACTTACGTTTCTGCCCTGCGAGTCGGTGATTTTGCCCTCGTCAAGAATTTGCAGCAAAATGTTCATCACATCAGGGTGCGCTTTCTCGATTTCATCAAACAAAATCACGGAGTACGGCTTTCTGCGAACGCGCTCTGTGAGCTGTCCCGCTTCATCGTAGCCGACGTATCCGGGAGGCGAGCCGATGATTTTGCTCACGCTGTGCTTCTCCATATACTCCGACATATCCAGCCGTATCAGCGGGTCAACGCTGTCGAACATTTCCTTCGCGAGAACCTTTACAAGCTCGGTTTTACCCACGCCTGTCGGTCCTACGAAAATGAACGAAGCAGGTCTTCTGCGGTCGGAAAGCTGCACTCTTGAGCGCTTTATCGCCTTTGCGACAAGCTCGCACGCTTCGTCCTGACCGATGATTTTCGACTTTAAGTTGTCCTCGAGAACCGACATTCTCTTGTACTCGGTTTCGCGGATTTTGTTTGCGGGAATTCCCGTCCAAAGCTCGATTACCTTCGACAAATCGTCCACGGTAACTTCAACATTCTCGGCTTTCGCCTTGAATAGAGATGTTAGGATGAACAGATTAACTCAGT
>CAMEQX010000282.1 GCA_945933905.1 uncultured Clostridia bacterium | reverse complement strand
AGTAATCGATAATCGCGACCTTGTGCGGAATTGTCACGTTTATTCCCGCAAACTCGTCCAGAAACGCGTATTTCCCCGAAAGCTCCTCGGGCGCGATATCGTTGAGCGAGTACTCTGCGGGTTTGCCCGAAAGCTCAAACAAGCGCGTGTGAATTTGCGGCGAGAGCGAGTGACCGAGCGGGTGCCCGATTAAGCAAAACTTGTTCATCTTATTCTCCTTTTACCGCCGCAAGCGCCTTTTCAAGCGAAGCGAGATTTTCAACATTCGCGAAAGCAACGCCGCTGAGCGTTTTTCTCACAAGTCCCGTCAGAACCTTGTTCGGACCGAGCTCGATAAAGGTATCAATTCCCGCACTCTGCATAGCGTTCAGCTCATCGACAAATTTCACAGGTGAGCAAATATGCGCCGCGAGATAGCTCGGCATATCGGAAAAGTCCTCGAGCTTTTTGCCGTAAAGGTTCGCGTAGAAATCGCACTTCGGCGCGTTAAACGTGAAATCCTTGACAGCTGCCTTGAACTCGTCAGCAGCGCTTTGCATAAGCTTTGTGTGGAATGCCGCAGAAACCGCAAGTTTAACCGAGCGTTTGCCCATTTCGGTGAACTTCGCGATTGCCTCGTCAACGGCAGCCTGTTCTCCGGCAATAACCGTCTGAACGGGGGAATTATAGTTCGCGGGAGCAAGGAAGCCGTTTACCTCGGAGCAGATTTTGTCGATGGTTTCGTTGTCAGCGCCGATGATTGCCGCCATCGCGCCTGTCGAGTTTTCGGCAGCCTTTGCCATAGCCTCGCTTCTGAGCTTGATTGCCTTGAAAGCGTCCTCCAGCGTCAGCATACCGCTTGCGTACATTGCTGCGTACTCGCCGAGAGAATGTCCCGCAACCGCCTCGCAGTCAACGCCGTTCTCGCGAACCGCGCAAAGCGACAGCAGCGAAGCCGTGAATATCGCGGGCTGCGAGAGACGCGTCTGCGCGAGTTCTTCGGCAGTCGAATTTGCAAGCTTGTCCTTGAGGTCAAAGCCCAAGATGTCCGAGCCGCACTCGAGGATTTCCTTCGCAGGTGTGAATTTTTCCGTTAAATCAAGCCCCATTCCCTGATACTGCGAGCCTTGTCCCGAAAATAAAAATGCCTTTTTCATAATAAATTTTTTCCTTTCTCAGCGTTTTGCCGTTTAATCTACTTGACAAATTACACAAAATAGGGTAAAATAAGAATGTATTGTTATTTTGTGGTATGCTACTATTATACAATATTTTTAAAATAAAATCAAGGAGATTTTTGATGAGCGGAATAGAAATATTAGGAACAGGAAGTTATTTTCCCGAATTTGTCGCGGATAACGACAAGTTTTCGGAAATCCTCGACACCTCGGACGAGTGGATTTTCCCGCGCACGGGAATAAAGCAGCGTCATATCGCCGTGGATATGCCGAATTACGCGATGGGAGTAAAGGCGGCGGAAAACGCGCTTGAAAACGCGGGGCTTTCCGCGGAGGAAATCGACCTTATCATCGTTTCGACCTGTACGCCCGATTTCTTCTATCCCGCGATGTCTTGTCTTATTCAGAAGCATATAGGCGCAAAGAACGCGGCTTGCTTTGATGTGAACAGCGCTTGCACGGGATTTATCACGGCGGTTGATATCGCGCACAAGTTCCTTGAGAGCGGCGCACACAAAAACGTCCTCGTTGTAGCGAGTGAAAAGCTCTCCGCTCAGCAGGATTATACCGACAGAGCGTCCTGTATTCTTTTCGGTGACGCGGCGGGCGCGGTTGTCCTCAGAAAGAGCGAGAAGAAGTTCTGCTCGTTTATGGGCGCGGAGGGCGATGAATTCGAGGCGCTTTACTGCAAGGTTCACTACGAGAGCAACTGCCCGTTTTATGATAAGGATAAGGACTACTACAACAACCGCTTCGACACGTTTGCAAAGCAGAATTATCTCGTTCAGGACGGAAAAGCGGTGTATAAATTCGCAGTAAACGCGATGTCAAACGCGGTGAGCGTTGTCGCGAAGGATTTCGGGATTTCGCCCGAGGAGCTGGATTTGGTTATTCCTCATCAGGCAAATCTTCGCATTATAGCAAAGGCAACCGAGCTGCTCGGGATAACGCCCGACAAGGTTTACACCAACATTGAATATATGGGAAATGTTTCGAGCGCGTGCATTCCCGTGGCGCTGGACGAGCTCAACCGCGCGGGCAGAGTAAAGCCCGGAATGAAGCTTTGTCTGGTCGGCTTCGGTGCGGGACTTACGTTCGGTTCGATTATTATGGATGTTTAATAAGATACATTATTATATAGAAGGGGTTAAACTATGAGTAAAACTGCAATTATCACGGGTTCCGGAAGAGGAATAGGCGCGGCGATTGCAAAGCGTCTTGCAAAGGACGGCTTCGATATCGTCATAAACGAGCTTTCTGCGGAAGCGGGCGAGCAAACCGCCGAGGAATGCCGCGCGCTCGGCGTTAAGGCAAGCGTTTATGCGTGCGATGTTTCAAACTACGCTCAGTGCGAGGAAATGGTTAAAAAGGTCAAGGAAGAATTCGGCACGATTGACGTTCTCGTCAACAACGCGGGTATCACGCGCGACGGTCTGCTTCTCAGAATGAGCGAGGAAACCTACGACGACGTTATCAGAATAAATCAGAAATCCGTGTTCAATATGACAAAGCTGGTAGGCGCGGTTATGCTGAGGCAAAAGGGCGGCAGTATCGTAAATCTCGCGTCCGTTGCGGGACTTTACGGCAACCCCGGTCAGATGAACTATTCTGCGTCAAAGGGCGCGGTTATCTCGATGACAAAAACCGCGGCGAAGGAGCTCGGTTCCCGCGGAATTCGCGTAAATGCGGTTGCTCCCGGCTTTATCAGCACGCCGATGACAGACAAGCTCACCGACGAGCAGAAAAACGCA
>CAMEQX010000281.1 GCA_945933905.1 uncultured Clostridia bacterium | reverse complement strand
CCGATTAAATGTTGACGATTTTTCCGCCCGTTATTTTCACTGCGCGCAGGCTGCCGCGCTCAAGATGATGAAAACAGGCGGAAAAATCGTCAACATTTCATCGGTAAGCTCGGTTCTCGCGGTCGAGGGACAGGGCGTTTATGCGGCAACAAAGGGCGCGGTGAACTCGATGACAGCAACTCTCGCTAAGGAGCTTGCGCCGAGAAATATCACCGTGAATGCGGTGGCTCCCGGCTTTATCGAGACCGAGATGATTAACGCAATCCCCGAGGACAAGCGCGAGGCTTACCTCAAGGACGTGCCGACGGGACGCTTCGGGACAGCGGAAGAGGTTGCTTCCGTGGTCGCGGCGCTTTGCTCGGACGCGTTTGGGTATATGACAGGGCAGGTGCTGGTGCTGGACGGCGGGCTTAGCCTTTAATACGGGAGAATTGAAATGATGAATTTACTCGAAATTAACAAACGTATCAAGCAGCGCCCGCCGTTTCAGATGATTGAGCGGGTTATCGAGCTTGAACCTAACAAAAGCGCGGTCGGTATCAAAAATGTCTCGGTCAACGAGCCGTATTTTGTCGGGCATTTCCCTGACGCGCCGATTATGCCGGGGGTTTTGCTCATCGAGAGCGCAGCGCAGCTTTGCAGTCTGGTTATTGCGCCCGAGAGCGCGGCTTCCGATGAAAACAAGCTCTACGTTCTCCTCAAGGTCAAGGATTTCAAGTTTTTGAAGCCCGTTATTCCGGGGGATACCTTGCAGATTGCCGTCAACTGCGTTATGGCAAGCGCCGCCGCTTATGAATTTGAAGCGAAAATTTCGGTTGACGGAGTGGTTAAGGCGAAGGGCAATATGCTGTTTACTTCAATGGAAAAAAGTGCCGTTTACGGCGAATAATCGGAGTTTTTTATGAGAATTGATTTTGCGTCCTGTATCGTCACGGGCGGAAACTTTATGCGTCAGCGGGTTGAAAGCGCTATGGAGAACTATGGCGCGGGCTCGGTGGACTATTTTCAGACGATTTTTTCAAAGCGCAAGGAAGCGTTTTGCGACAGCGCTTGCGGATTTTTGCTCCTCGACAGCCTTTTGCAGAAGAATAAAATCGACCGCGCGGAACTGGTTATCACGGTTGATAAGAGAAACCGTCCGCGCGTTTTGACGGATAATCTCGATTTCAGCATCTCCCATAGCGAAGGGTGTGCGCTTTGCGCGCTTGCTATCGGGAAAGACGGCGAGAAAGTCACGATTGGCTGCGATGTGCAGCGCGAGCGGGATTATTCCAAAGACAAAATGATTGAGCTTTCACGCGCTTTTATGAACGAAAAGGAGCTTTCCGAGTTCGAGAAAAGCGGGTTTAACCCCGACAGCTTTTTTACGGCTTGGACGCACCGCGAGAGTTATGTCAAGCGCGCGGGCTCGGATATCTTTGACGCGCTCAAATCCGCAGATTTAAGCGGCGAGCTTTTCCTTGACGGAGCGATTTTTGTTTGCGGGGAAAAGTATCGGTATAGTATCAACAGACCGATGCTGTCCGAGGAAGAACGCGCCGAAATTGAGGAGAACAGATGAAAATTCTTGTGATTAACGGCAGCCCTAAGGGTGAAAAATCAAACACAATGAACGTCACGCGCGCCTTTTTAAGCGGGTTTCCCGAGGACACGGAGATTGATGTCGCGGAGCTTCAAAAGCTGGATATCAGGACGTGTTTGGGGTGCTATTCCTGCTGGGGAAAAACGGACGGGAAATGCGTGATTAACGACGATATGACGGAGCTGCGGGAGAGAATTCTTGCGGCGGACGTTATTGTCGAGAGCTTTCCGCTGTACTTTTTCGGAATGCCGTCTAAGGTGAAGACAATGACGGACAGGTGTTTGCCATTTATGATGCCGTATCTTGGGAATGTTGTCGAGGAGCGGAACATCTGTTTTCACGAGCTGCGCGAGAAAAGTCTGCTTGAGAAGAAGCTTGTGGTGATTTCGTCGTGCGGGTATGTGGACGCGAACGCCGTATATCCCGCGCTTTTGAAGCAGCTTGACCTCATTTGCGGCGAGGGGAAATATACCGCAATTTTGTGCGGGCAGGGTGAGCTTTTTATCTCGGGGAATGCCAAGCGGCAGCGCGACGGGTATCTTGACGATGTGAGGAAAGCGGGCGCGGAGTTTGCGGAGAAGCTTTCTCTTTCCGAGGAGACGAAAAGGCGCATTGCCAAGCCGATTTTGTCGCCGAAGGGGTTTGAGACGATTACTTCGGCGCATTGGGAGGAGAAGCGCAAGCGCAGCTGACGAGGATTTCGCAGACTTTTTTCGCTTCGCGGTGCTTTAATCGCGCAATACAATGAAAAAAAGCCGCCATTTCGAGCGGCTTTTCTTTTCATCTGAAATCCTTATCCTTGTCGTTCTCGCGTATCTCAACTCTGCGTATCTTTCCGCTTATCGTCTTCGGAAGCTCCTTCACAAACTCCACTACCCTCGGATATTTGTACGGCGCAGTGTTCTTCTTAACGTGATTTTGTATGTCGGCTTTCAAC
Source organism: uncultured Clostridia bacterium (assembly GCA_945933905.1). GTDB lineage: Bacteria > Bacillota > Clostridia > Oscillospirales > Ruminococcaceae > CAG-115. The sequence continues at coordinate 391 of CAMEQX010000281.1, read as the reverse complement.
TCCTCAGTCGGTTCATATCCGTCCGCAAGCACTATCGTCGCCTTTACCACCTCTCCGCGTATCGCATGCGGAACTCCCGTCACCGCACACTCCAATACCGCCGGATGCGTCACCAATACACTCTCAATCTCAAACGGACCTATGCGATATCCACTCGACTTGATTACATCATCGTTTCTTCCATCATACCAGTAATATCCGTCTTCATCACGCTTCGCGGTGTCGCCCGTGTGATACATTCCATCATACCAAACTCGCTTCGTTGCCTCTTCATTGTTGTAATAACCACGGAAAAGCCCCGGCGTGTTCGTGTATTCTCCCTTTACCACAATCTCTCCGACAACCCCCGCCGGCACGGATTTTCCGTCCTTGTCAACCAAGTCAATGTCAT
>CAMEQX010000280.1 GCA_945933905.1 uncultured Clostridia bacterium | reverse complement strand
TTGACCAGCTCAACGTGTGGACGGAGCGCGCGGGCGTTGATATAATCAAGCACACAGAGGGTGCCGACCCTGCGGCAGTTGTGTTTGACGCGCTTTCTGCGGCAAAGGCACGCGGCGCGGATATTGTGCTTTGCGACACGGCGGGGCGGCTTCACAACAAGAAAAATCTTATGGAAGAGCTGAAAAAAATCGCGCGGATTATCTCGAGAGAGTGCCCCGAGGCGAGTGTGGAAACGCTGCTTGTGCTTGACGCGACAACGGGACAAAATGCCGTAAATCAGGCGCGGCTGTTCAACGAAACCGCCGATATCACGGGAATTGTGCTGACGAAGCTTGACGGCACGGCAAAGGGCGGAATTATCATACCTATTAAAAATGAGCTTGGGCTTCCCGTGAAGCTGGTCGGAGTCGGCGAAAAAATCGACGATTTGCAGCCGTTTATCCCCGAGGAATACGTCAATACACTCTTTGAATAACGGTATTTTGATTAGTGATTGACAAACGCAAAATTTTGTGATATAATCATTTTAATCATAGGCTTTGACAACGAAAGGAATTTTTATGAACACGAAAAATACATCAGACGAACACCCGCGAAGTAAGCTAATCATCGCGTCCAACAACAAGGGAAAGCTGCGCGAATTCGGGGAACTTCTCGAGCCGTTTGGGTTCGAGGTTGTTTCAATGCGGGACGCGGGCTTTACGGACGAAATTGTCGAGGACGGCGACACCTTTGAGGAAAACGCGCACATAAAGGCAAAAGCGGTTTTCGAGAAGCTCGGAGTGCCGGTTATCGCGGACGACAGCGGCCTTGAAATCGATTTTCTCAACGGCGCTCCCGGCGTTTATTCGGCGCGCTATGCCGGTGAAAACGCAACCGACAAGGAACTTTGCCAGAAGGTTCTCGAGGAGATGCACGGCGTTCCCGAGGAGCTGAGGAAGGCGCGTTTTGTCTGCACGATTTACTTCATTTTTGCCGAGGACGACGAGTATTCCGTGCGCGGCGAGGTTGAAGGGTACATCGGCGACAAGCCTCTCGGCAAGAACGGCTTCGGCTACGACCCGATTTTTATGCTGGACGAGGACGAGAGTATGGCGACAATTTCGGCTGATGAAAAGAACAAAATCAGTCATCGTGCCGACGCTTTCAGAAAGTTGTCGGAGATTTTGAAGGAGAAATTTGATGCTAAACAGTAAACAGCGCGCAAAACTGCGTGCTCAGGCAAGTGCGCTTGACCCCGTTTTTTATGTGGGGAAATCGGGTATTTCGGATGAGCTTTTAAATCAGCTTGAAAACGTGCTGAATGCGCGAGAGTTGATAAAGATAAGCGTGCAGGATAACTGCGAATTCAAGTCAAGAGAAGTCGCGGATATTATCGCGCCAAAACTTGACGCAGATGTTGTCGCGGTTATCGGGCGGAAATTCGTGCTGTTCAGAGTGAGCAAGGACCCGAAGAAAAGGAAGATTAGCTTTGATTAAAACGGGAATTTTCGGCGGCGCGTTCAACCCGCCGCACAAAGGTCACATAAATCTCGCAAAGGAAGCGATTGAACAGCTCAAACTGCGGAAATTGCTGATAATACCCACGTTTGAAAGCCCTCATAAAGCAACAAAGCTCGCGCCGTTTGACGAGCGCGCCGAGATGTGCAGAAGGGCGTTTTCGGGGATTTCGGACAAGTGCGAGGTGGAAATCTGCGAAATCGAGCGGGAACTCGGCGGCATAAGCTACACGATAAACACGCTTCGTGCGCTGAAAAAACGTTATGATGACGCGAGATTTTTCCTGCTAATCGGCGGGGATATGCTGTTTTCGTTCACCGAGTGGTACAAGTACGAATCAATCCTCAAGGAATGTGAGGTCTGCGCTGCGGCAAGGGGCGGCGATAATTTCTCGGAAATGCTGGAGTACGCGACAGAGGTTGGTCACATCAAAGTGTGGCCGACGAATGTTGTCGATATCAGCTCAACCGAAAACCGCGAGAAAATCCAAAAAGGCGAGGACGCGTCCGAGTGGATAACCGAGGACGTTCGCGGGTATATTGAAGAAAAGGGACTTTACAGATGACGCATAAAGGAACGCGCGTTCTTGAAACGGAGCGGCTTATTTTACGCAAAATTGAGTTGACGGACGCGGAGTTTATGTACAAGAACTGGTGCGCGGACAGTGAGGTCACGAGGTATCTTGTTTGGCAGCCGCACAAAAATGTCGAGGAAAGCCGCGCGATTGCTGAGGAATGGGTGAAAAGCTACGCGCGCGATGACTTTTACCAGTGGGCGATTGTTCTGAAGAGCAATTTCCCCGAGCCTGTCGGGACAATCGGCACGATAAAGACCGATTTGGACACCGAAAGCGTGACAATCGGCTACTGCCTGTCGAGAAAGCTTTGGCACAACGGCTATATGACGGAGGCGCTTGGAGCGGTTCTCGAGTACTTTTTCAAGGAAGTCGGCGTAAATCGCGCGGAAAGTTATCACGATGCGAGAAATCTGCATTCGGGCGCGGTTATGCGAAACTGCGGTATGAAATACGAGGGAACTCTGCGGCAGGCTGACAAAAGCAACGCGGGCGTTGGCGATATTTGTATGTACTCGCTGCTTGCGGAGGATATCGGACTAAGATGATTAGAGGAACGAAAGATTGAGCAGATACGAAGAATTTGACGAATACGAAAGGCTGCTGGAGGCGCGGCTGTCGAAAAAACGCTTCAAGCATAGTATGAACGTTGCCGAGGAGTGTTTCAAGCTCGCGGAGCGTTTTGGAGCAGACAAAAAGCGGTGTTATCTCGCGGGACTGCTCCACGATATAATGAAAGAGGATTTGCCTGACCGACAGAAGCAGTACACGCTTGAAAGCGGGCTCAACCCCGACCCCGCGGAAATTGCCTCAAAGGCGCTTTGGCACGGCGTTGCGGGAGGGTA
>CAMEQX010000279.1 GCA_945933905.1 uncultured Clostridia bacterium | reverse complement strand
GGGCGTGACTGCACCCGCGCGATTTTTCGGGTTCGATGCCCGAAAAATCGCCCGCACGCCCCGCAGATTAAGCTCAACCCGCAAACTTTGCATCTTGAAAGCGATTTTTCGGGTTCGATGCCCGAAAAATCGCCGTGGCTTCAAGGAAGCCAAATCCTAAAGCAAATCCGCCAAACCAATCTCCCCGCAAATCCGACTCCGCTCACCAGCTCACAAAAATTTCCCTTCAAAGCACACCCAAAATTCGACTCTTTTCGACAAAATCCCGCAAAAGTTCTCCTATCAACCCTATCTGAAAACTCCATCAAACGCGGCTGTTATGCCAAATTCGCGGAATTGCAAAATAATTCCAAAAATTTCCAAAAAATATATTGAAATCACTTCCAAAATATGGTAAAATATAAGCAGACCGAAAGAAAAGCGAGCGAAATCGCAGAAATTCGGAAAATTTTGGAGGTAGAAAGATATGACAAATCAAATTAAGGTACTTATCGGAAATGATTCGGCGGATTGCGGAATGGCTTGGGCTGGGGCACTCAAGAACGCGGGAATGTACGCGATAACGCGGCGCTGCGACGGAAACTCCGTGCTGAACTCGATTAAATCCGAGGCTCCCGACGCGGCTGTTCTCGAAGCGAAAATGCCGTTCTGCGACGCGGTTGAGGTTATCCGCAGACTGAAAACCGAGAAAAAATACGTCCCGAACGTGATTATCGTTTCGGGCGCTCCCGACCCAAATCTCGAGCGCGAGGCAGCAAATCTCGGCGCGTCCTTTGCGCTGAAGCCTGTTGACCCGCAGTTTCTCGTGTCGAAAATCAACCAAATGTGCGGCGTTTCCGAGAAAACATCCGAAGCACCCGATGAAACCGTGCTGGAGCTCGCCGTAACGGAGATTATCCACCAAGTCGGCATTCCCGCTCACATCAAGGGCTATCACTACCTGAGAACCGCGATTATGCTCTCGGTGAACAACGATGATATGATAAACTGCATAACAAAGCTGCTTTACCCGACTGTCGCCAAGCAGTATCAGACAACCTCATCGAGAGTTGAACGCGCAATCCGCCACGCCATCGAAATCGCGTGGGACAGAGGAAATATCGACGTTCTGGACAAAATCTTCTCCTACACCGTCCACACCTCTCGCGGAAAACCCACAAATTCCGAGTTTATCGCGCTTATCGCCGACCACCTTCGCTTGAAATCAAAGCAGACAGGCGGCGTTCTCACGGGCGCATTCAGATAAATCTGTTTTCTTCCCAATTTAACATTCTTGTCGTTTCCCCTCGACAAAGAAAAAAGACGTTCCTTGTGAGCGTCTTTTTTCTTGCTTAAAATAATCCCTGAAACCACTCGAAAATCGCGAATTTCAGCGTAATTCCCTGCGGCTTTCCAAAGCTTGCGAGAACCTCCTCGGCGTTTTCGTTTTCGGGAATTTCACAAGCTGCGGGCAAACAAAGCTGCGGGAAAATCACACACCACCAGTTGTGCCCCTCGCCGCTGCCGAGGGTAATGCGAATTGCGCGGTATTTTCCCGCCGGCAAAATCAGCCTGTCATATTCGCGCGTGGTGAAATCCATCGTCACAAGCTCGGCTTTCGCGCCGTAGAAAAAGCCGTTTTCTTCAAGAAACTCGGTTGACTTGCGCTCGATTTCGGGAAGCAGCTCCCGCGCTTTTTCCTCCGCCTCCTCAAGATTTCCGCACTCGCCAAGCTCTCCCGAAAACTCGCTCAAAACATAATCGCGCAGCCTGAGTTTAATCGCTTGGTCTTCCTCGCTGTCGGAATTTGCAGGAATGTGCAGCCGCAAAACCTCGCTGCAAACCTTCTCGCAGTTTTCCGCGAACGTCAGAAATCCGCCCGTGAAAAAGAAAAACGCTGCGCCGATTGCCAGAAAAACCGATGTAAGTACTCTTTTCATAAAAATGTCCTTTCCGTTCACCCAAAGGTTGTCACGGAAATAGCTTTGACGTTTTGCACATTTTTAATCAAAATTGCAAAAAATACTTGAAATAATCGCCATAATATTGTATAATAATATTAACTACAGCATTTAAACGGTATTTTATGCCGAAAAGTAAAAATACGGATTCAAAAGGGGAGTTTTTATGCCGCTTGAAGAAATTACAAGGGAGTTTTCGTTTCCGCTTTGCAGAATGATTGACGAGTTCAAGCTCGAGGTCATCTATATGCCCGAAAACGGCGGGAACATTCTTATCACCAACAACGACACAAACCGTCCCGGACTTCAGTTCGCGGGATTTTATGAGTATTTTGACAACAAGCGTATTCAGGTTATGGGAAAAATGGAGCACGCGTACCTCTCGGGACTCGACCCCGAGCTTCGCAGAAAGCGCATCGCGGACCTTCTGAGCTATCATTTCCCCGCGCTTGTTATCACGAGAAACGAGGAGATTTTCCCCGAAATGCTGGAGCTTGCGCCGAACTATGAAATCCCGATTTTGCGCACCGATGAAAGCACAACCGTTTTCATCTCCAAGCTTATGGCGTTTTTGAATTTACAGCTTGCTCCGAGAATTACCCGTCACGGCGTTCTTATCGAGATTTACGGCGAGGGCGTTATGATTCTCGGCGAGAGCGGAGTAGGTAAGAGCGAAACCGCGATTGAGCTTGTAAAGCGCGGTCACCGTCTTATCGCGGACGACGCCGTTGAAATCCGCAAGGCTTCCAACATCACGCTTGTGGGCTCTTCTCCCGACAACATCAGACACTTCCTCGAGCTGCGCGGTATCGGTATCGTAAACGCGCGCCAGCTTTTCGGTATCGGTGCGGTTAAAATGTCAACGAAAATCGATATGGTTGTCGAGATGGAACTCTGGAACCCCGAGAAAACCTACGACAGAATGGGCGTTGACACGCATTATATGACGATTTTGGGCGTTAAGGTGCCGCTGCTCAATATTCCCGTTAAGCCCGGACGAAAT
>CAMEQX010000278.1 GCA_945933905.1 uncultured Clostridia bacterium | reverse complement strand
CGCGAGTATCAGACAAACCACTACGGCAACAGGCTGTACGCGGTTTCGCTTGACGGAAGCCCGAGCTACACGAAAATTGCCGACGCATACGGTATCGAGAATATGCTCGTTGACAGCGAGGAAAGCGCTATCGAGGGAATAAAAAGGCTCACCGCTTCGGACAAGCCGTTTTTGCTCGAGGTGGCTGTTCCCGAGCTGCTCGAAACGATTTTGTAAGGCGGAGGTGCGTATATGAAACATACAATTTCCGTTTTGGTTGAAAACCACGCGGGTGTTCTGGCACGAGTTGCGGGACTTTTCGCGCGGCGCGGATTTAATATCGACAGCCTTGCCGTTGGCGTGACAGACGATGTGAACGTTTCGAGAATAACCATCGTTGCCGACGGAAGCCACTATACTCTCGAACAAATCGAAAAACAGCTCAACAAGCTGATTGACGTAATCAAGGTCAAAACTCTTGCGCCCGAGAATATGGTTTCGCGCGAGCTTATTCTGATTAAGGTAAGCTGCTCGGCGAAACAGCGCTCGGAGATTATCAGCATTTGTGACCTTGCTCACGGGAAAATCTCGGATATTTCCGCAAATTCCATCACAATCGAAATATCCGACAGCGCGCAAAACCTCAACAATTTCGAGGAGCTGCTCCGTCCATACGGTATCAAGGAAATCGTCAGAACGGGCACAATCGCAATTCAAAAGGGAGAACAGGCTGTTTCCGTGAGAAACTAATTTGTCCGCAACGCTTAAAAGCGCTACAATATTATTATAAAAGGAGATTTTACCAATGGCTAAACTGTATCATTTGGAGGACTGCAATCTGTCTATGCTCGACGGCAAGACCGTTGCAATTATCGGTTACGGTTCTCAGGGACACGCACACGCTCTCAACCTCAAGGACAGCGGCGTGAAGGTTATTATCGGTCTTTACGAGGGCTCTAAGAGCTGGAAGAAGGCTGAAGCAGCAGGCTTTGAGGTTTACACTTCCGCTGAGGCTGCAAAGAGAGCCGACATCATTATGATTTTGATTAATGATGAGCTTCAGGCTAAGCTCTACAAGGAGAGCATCGAGCCGAACCTCGAGGAAGGCAATATGCTGATGTTCGCTCACGGCTTCAACATTCACTATCAGCAGATTCAGCCACAGAAGGACATCGACGTTATCATGGTTGCTCCCAAGGGCCCCGGCCACACCGTAAGAAGCGAGTATCAGGCTGGTAAGGGCGTTCCTTGCCTTATCGCTGTTCAGCAGGATTACACCGGCAGAGCAACCGACCTCGCACTTGCTTATGCAGCGGGTATCGGCGGCGCAAGAGCGGGCGTTCTTGAAACCAACTTCCGTACCGAAACCGAAACCGACCTCTTTGGTGAGCAGGCAGTTCTCTGCGGCGGCGTTTGCGCGCTTATGCAGGCAGGCTTTGAAACTCTCGTTGAGGCTGGTTATGACCCCAGAAACGCTTACTTCGAGTGCATTCACGAGATGAAGCTTATCGTTGACCTCATCTATCAGAGCGGCTTCGCCGGAATGAGATACTCCATTTCCAACACCGCTGAATACGGCGACTACATCACCGGTCCGAAGCTCATCACCGAGGAAACCAAGAAGACTATGAAGAAAATCCTCGCTGACATTCAGGACGGTACTTTTGCGAAGGACTTCCTGCTTGATATGAGCGACGCAGGTATGCAGACTCACTTCAAGGCTATGAGAAAGCTCCACGCTGAGCACCAGCTCGAGCAGGTTGGCGAAGAGGTTCGCAAGCTTTACAGCTGGAACAACGAAGAGGACAAGCTCATCAACAACTGATAACTTTTCCGATATTAAAGCCGCTTTTCTTCGGGAGAGCGGCTTTTCGGTTATTCGGGAATTGTTGAAAGGGGCGCGGTTGTGGAGATAAAAGAGTACTGCGGGAACAAAAAGCGGCTGCTTTCGCTTTTGCTGCTGGCAGACGAGCAGGAAGATATGATTGACCGTTATCTTGACCGAGGGACGATGTATGTGCTGGACGATGATGGGATAAAATGCGAGTGTGTGGTGACGGACGAGGGGGACGGTGTGCTGGAAATCAAAAATCTTGCCGTAGAGCCGGAATGTCAGGGAAAGGGCTACGGCAGGGCGATGATTGACTTTGTCGCCGCGAGATACAGAGGGCAGTTTTCCGTGCTGCAAGTGGGAACGGGTGACAGCCCGCTTACCGTGCCTTTTTACGAGAAATGCGGCTTTGTCCGTTCGCACATCGTGAAGAATTTCTTCACCGATAACTACGACCACCCGATTTTTGAGTGCGGGATACAGCTTGTTGATATGATTTATTTGCGGAGGAAACTATAACAATTCTGTCCGAGCGTTTTTGCGTTCGGGCAGTTTTTTGTGTAAAACTACTTGAATTTTCCCACAATATATAGTATAATAAAAATAAGTATTGCACATCGGAGGGAATTATGGATAATTTTTATCAGGTTGATATTTTCACGTCAAGCGAGGCGATTGACGGGATAACGGGCGCGCTTCAGGATTATGGAGTGACGGGCTTTATCATCAAGGACGGCGCGGATTTCGAGGACTTTCTTGCGGACAAAAACGCAAACTGGGATTACGTTGACGACAGCCTGATGTCGCTCAAAAACGCCGAGCCGTGCATCACGGTTTACGTTCACGAAAACGCGCAGGGGCGCGAAACTCTCGAGGCAATCAGAGCGCTTGTTGAGGGATATAAGGCGAAGAATTCCGACGGATTTTACGGCAATATCAGAATGGAACTTGCAAACGTCAAGGAAGAGGACTGGGCGAACAACTGGAAGAAGTACTACAAGCCGTTTCGCGTGGGAAAAAGCCTTGTGATAAAGCCTTCGTGGGAGAACGTTGAGGCGAAAGCGGGCGACAAAATCCTTGAAATCGACCCCGCGTCAACCTTTGGCACGGGACAGCACCACACCACGAAAATGGTT
>CAMEQX010000277.1 GCA_945933905.1 uncultured Clostridia bacterium | reverse complement strand
CCCCGAAAAGCCGTAAAATACCGCCAAAAACACATACCCGAGCGGCGAGGTGAAATAAGAAGAAATTTCTCTTTTGATTATCGCCGTCATTCTTCTTTTCCTCCGTAAAAATCGCCCGTGGTGAGCTTCAGGAAGATTTCCTCCAGCGTAAGCTCGCTGCCCTTCATCAGCAAAATCGGGCAGTCATTCTGCGCCATTTTGTTGAACAGCTCTCTGCGTATATCGCAGCCTTCCTTCACCTCAAGCTCGTACTCCGTGACTTTTCCCTCAACCGTTCTTCCGACGTGAAATACGTCAAGTCCCGAAACGGTTTTCAGGATTTTCTCGACCTTATCGCGTTCGCCCTCGATATGAACCGTGAGCTTTTTGTCGCCCGTGAGCTTTCGCGAGAGGTTTTCCGCGGTGTCAAACGCAACCAGCTTTCCCTTGTCGATAACCACAATTTTATCGCAGACCGCCTGTACCTCGGACAAAATGTGCGAGGAGAGGATTACCGTGTGGTTTTTGCCGAGCTTTTTTATAAGCGAACGAATTTCGATAATCTGCTTCGGGTCAAGCCCTACCGTCGCTTCATCCAGCACAATCGTCTGCGGATTTCCCACAAGCGCCTGAGCTATCCCCACGCGCTGCTTGTAGCCCTTAGAGAGATTTCGTATAACGCGCTTTCGCACGTCCTCGATGCCCGTGAGCGTGCGGATTTCCTCGAGGTGAGAGTTTTTCGGGAGCTTGCACTTTTTCAGCCCATAAACAAAATTCAGATACTCGTCCACCGTCATATCGGGGTAAAGCGGCGGGATTTCGGGTAGATAACCGATGTTTTTCTTCGCCGCCATCGGATTTTCGAGAATATCAACGCCGTTTATCAGCGCTTTTCCGCCCGTCTGCGTTATACAGCCCGTGAGAATATTCATCGTTGTCGATTTTCCCGCGCCGTTTGGTCCGAGAAAACCGAGAATTTCCCCGTCTTCGACAGAAAAACTAATTCCCCGAAGTGCCTCGCGCGAGCCGTAATTCTTCGACAGATTTTGTACCTCAATCATTTGTTCACCCTCCGAACCGCTGTTTTCTTTATTTTACAACGGAAAAGTGAAATCCCCGTGAAATGCGTCTGAAATTATTGTGCCGAAAGCCGCTCGATTGCCTTCTTAATTCTCGAAAGCGACTCGTCCTTGCCCAAAATCGCGCAAAGCTCCACGCCTCCGCAAGGAGTCACCTGCTTTCCGCTCAGCGCAATTCTCAGCGGGAACAGCAAAAATCCGTTCTTCACGCCGAGCTGCTCTACAAGCGCCATCAGCTTGTCGTGAACGTTGTCCTTGGTGAAATCCTCGATGCCTTCAAGCACGGGAAGGATTTTGTTCAAGCAGTCAAGCGAAGTTTCAAGCGTGGTTTTGCTCTTCTTTGAAACGTACATTTCAAGCGGGTAATCAAGCGTTTCATCGATGAAATCAATCTGCGGCGCGATATCCGTGAACACCTCGCAGCGCGGCTGAAGTCCCGCACAAAGCAGATTTATGTCGATATCGCGCTTGCAGGCTTGTCTGATGTACGGCTCTGCGTAGCTTACGAACTTTTCAAGCGGCATTTCCCTGATATAATGCGCGTTGATTGCCTTTAATTTCAGCGGGTCGAAAATCGCGGGGGATTTGGAAATTCCGCTGATGTCAAACTCCTTAATCATCTCGTCAAGCGAGAAAATCTCGTTTTCACCCTTCGGTGCCCAGCCGAGAAGCAGAATGTAATTCAGCACCGCCTCGCTCAGATAGCCCTTTTCCATCAAGTCTTGGAAGGAGGCGTCGCCGTCACGTTTCGCGAGCTTGTGCTGAGCGTCCTTCATAATGTGCTCAACGTGAATATACATCGGCGGCTCCCAGCCGAAAGCCTCGTACAAGAGATTATATTTCGGTGCCGAGGAAAGATATTCGTTTCCGCGGACAACGTGGGTAATTTTCATCGTGTGGTCATCGACAACATTCGCGAAATTGTAAGTCGGCATTCCGTCCGTTTTCAGCAAAACTTGGTCATCGAGAATTGAGTTTTCAACGGTGATATCGCCGTAAATCTCATCGTGAAACGACGTCGCGCCCTCAAGGGGAATTGCCTGTCTGATAACGTAGGGCTTGCCCTCGGCGAGATTTTTGTCGATTTCCTCCTGTGAGAGATTGCGGCAATGTCTGTCGTACATCAAAGCCGAGCTTCCCGCAGCCTTTTGCGCCTCGGAAACCTGTTCCAAGCGCTCTTTCGTGCAGAAGCAGTAGTAAGCCTTGCCCTTTTTCACAAGCTCCTCTGCGTAATCCTTGTACATTCCCATACGCTCGCTCTGAATGTACGGTCCGAAATCACCGCCTACATCGGGACCCTCGTCCCAGTTCAGTCCGCAGTCGCGCAGAGTTTTATAGATAACGTCAACCGCGCCCTCAACATAGCGCTCGCGGTCGGTGTCCTCAATTCTGAGAATAAACTTGCCGCCGTTCTTCATCGCGAGAAGATAGGTATAAAGCGCCGTTCTCAAGTTTCCTATGTGCATATAGCCCGTAGGACTCGGCGCAAAACGCGTTCTAACCTCGTTCATTTCAATCACACTCATTTCTTCAAATCTTCTTTGAGCTGCTTTTTCAGCTCGTTTAAATCGGCGAATTTCCGTTCCTCGCGGAGAAATTTCACAAGCGAAACCGCGATTTTTTCTCCGTACAAGTCGCCCTGAAAGCCGATGATATGCGTTTCCATAACCGCCTTTTCGCTGTCGCCGACCGTCGGACGAACGCCGATGTTTGTTATCCCGCGATAGTGTTTTCCGTGAACCTGAACATAGCTCTTATACGCGCCAAAACGCGGGATTATGTTGGTTTCGGGGATAACCTGATTTATTGTCGGGAAATCAATCGTTCTGCCGAGCTGATTTCCGTAAACCACCGGCAGATTGAACATCAGCTCATACCCCAGCAGCCTGTTTGCCGCTTCGATTTC
>CAMEQX010000276.1 GCA_945933905.1 uncultured Clostridia bacterium | reverse complement strand
CAGAACCTCGTCGAACTTGACGGTGGACTCAGCCTCGGCGTTCAGCTTTTCGATAACGGTCGCGTTATACGGCGGGATAAAATTCTCGAGCATTCTGCTGGAGCAAGTGGTTTTCACGCCCTCCGTGCAGATGTTGTCCTTAACCGCAAGCGGAATTCCCGTCAAAGCGGTCGCCTTCCCCGCGTCAATCAGCTTTTGCGCATTTTCCGCGTCAGAAAGCGCTTTTTCCTTAGTCACCGTGATGTAAGAAAGCAGATTTTTGTCCTGCTCCTCGATTTTCTTGAGATATTCCCCGCAAAGCTCGGCGGCGCTGATTTTCTTTTCATCAAGCGCGCGGCGCAAATCGCGGATTTTTGCTCTTGTCAAGTCCATATCTTTCTCCTTATTCAACAACCTTCGGTACAACGTAACAGCCGTCGGTATTTTCAGCGTTCGCAAGCAGCTTTTCCGTCGGGAACGACTCCTCGGGAACGTCCTCGCGGGTATCGGCAAAGCGGATTTCGTTGCCGTCCTTGGTGTCGTCGTAGGCGAGGTCAAAGCTCTTGATTTCGTCCATAAGGTCGATTATACTGCTCATTTCGCCCATAACCTTCTCCATTCCCGCTTCATCGTAAGAGAGCTTCGACAGACTGCACAAGTGCTCGATGGTTTTCATATCAACTGCCATAAAATCAGTCCTTTCCTTCATTCTCGAACAGGTGAACTTTACAAAATGCAATATTCACCCGAATTTTTTACCATACCTTTATATTATATCCTATTTTCACACATTTTTCAAGGTGTATTTGATAATTTTGGCATTTTGGAGAAAATAACTAAAATATTTGCATTTTCGCGTTCCATTTCTTGCACAAAGACAACAAACAAATTTTGCAAGTTTCGGTGGCTGTTTAAATCAGCCTTTATATAATGTATATGATGTAAGATTTTGGAAATAAAGAAGCAAACGAAAGAGAAAATGAAAGTTTTGTTTTCATTTCTTGCAAAAAAACTCTTGACAATCGACAAAAAAGGTGCTATAATTATGTTGTACTTCGGCACACCGCGCAAAAAATTGCAAGACGGCGCGGCAAAGCATTTATTTGGCGGGCAAGTTTCCGCCGTATTCAAGGAGTGAGGATATGTTACAACGAGAGGGAGAAACGAGAATTCCCGCAGGCTGCGCCATTTCGGGTTTCATAAACAGAAGCGGCAGACGCACCGACGGCAGCGTTATCGTTAAATCAATTGCCTGTATGCACGAGCGCTCAAACGGCTTGGGCGGCGGCTTCGCGGGCTACGGCATCTATCCCGAATACCGCGACCAGTACGCGTTCCACGTTTTCTACGATTCAAGCGACGCGAGAGTGCGTACAGAGGTTTTTCTCGACACGCCTTTCGTCGTGGTGATTCGGTCAAGAATTCCCATTAGAAAGAACCCGCGGATTACCGACGAGCGGCTCATTTGGCGCTATTTCGTAAACCCGCTGCCCACAAAGCTTCAGGACAGCCAGCTCGACGAGAGAACCTTTGTCGCGCGCTGCGTTATCAAGATAAACGACCAAATCGACGGAGCGTACGTGTTCTCCAGCGGCAAAAATATGGGCGTTTTCAAGGCTGTCGGCTATCCCGAGGACGTCGGCGATTTTTACAGACTTGAGGAATACAGCGGTTGGGCTTGGACGGTTCACGGACGTTATCCGACAAACACTCCGGGCTGGTGGGGCGGCGCTCACCCGTTCTCGCTGCTTGACTACACCATCGTTCACAACGGCGAAATTTCCTCCTATGACGCGAACAGACGCTTTATCGAGATGTTCGGCTATAAGTGCAATCTGCTCACGGATACCGAGGTTATTACATATATTGTTGATTATCTCCACAGACGGCTGGAAATGCCGCTTGAGGACGTGGCGAAGGTTATCGCTTCGCCGTTCTGGAGCGAAATTGAAAGCGGAAAGTTCTCGCCCGAGGAAACCGAGAAAATCAAGCATTTCAGAAATGTTTACTCGAGCCTGCTGATAACGGGTCCGTTCTCGATAATTCTCGGCTATACGAACGGCATTATGGCACTCAACGACAGACTGAAGCTGCGCTCGATGGTTGCAGCCGAAAAAGGCGACACAATTTACATCTCCTCCGAGGAGTGCTCGATTAGAACAATGTGTCCCGATGTGGACAGAATTTGGAGCCCGCGCGGCGGCGAGCCGATTATCGCGGAGCTTTATGAAGATTGCGCGGAAAGGGTGGGAAAATAAGTGGCTGTAAATTACAACAATCCTCTGTTTGAGGTTATCAGAAACCCCGACCGCTGCATCAAGTGCCGCGTGTGCGAGAGGCAGTGCGCGAACGAGGTTCATAAATATGACGCGGATTTGGACAAGATGATTGCAAACGAGCAAAACTGCGTTGACTGTCAGCGCTGCGTGTGCCTTTGTCCGACAAACGCGCTCAAAATCCGTCCGAACGAGAACAAATTCCGCCCGAACGGAAACTGGAGTATGCAGCTTATGGACGAGGTTTATAAGCAGGCGGGAAGCGGCGGAGTTCTGCTTTCGGCTATGGGCAACCCGCAGGATTTCCCTGTTTACTGGGATAGAATTCTGCTGAACGCTTCGCAGGTTACCCGCTTCGTGAGCCGATGGAAACCAAAACCTTCCTCGGCAAAAAGTCGCAGAAAAGGCCCTACGACAAGGACGGAAAGGCGCATTTCGAGAAAACGCCGTACCTTGAGCTTGACGTGCCGATTATGTTCTCGGCAATGTCCTTTGGCTCGATAAGCAAGAACGCTCACGAGTCCCTTGCAAGAGCCGCAACCGCGCTCGGTACATATTATAATACAGGTGAAGGCGGTCTGCACCGCGATTTCTACCAATACGGCAAGAACACGATTGTACAGGTAGCTTCGGGACGTTTCGGCGTGTTCAAGGGTTATCTTGACGCGGGCGCTGCCGTTGAAATCAAGATGGGACAAGGCGCAAAGCCCGGTAGTGG
>CAMEQX010000275.1 GCA_945933905.1 uncultured Clostridia bacterium | reverse complement strand
AGCAGGCGATAAAGTTCGTGGTGAACAACATTTCCGCGTGCGACGAGGTTTGGACGGTGAGTCACGGCGCAGGCGAAAATCTTCGCAGTCTTGGCTATAAGGGCGATTTCGTGGTAATGGAAAACGGCGTGGATTTCCCGAGAGGTCGCGCCGACAAAACCGCCGCCGAGGAGCTTCGCCGCAAATACGGCGTTCAGCCCGAGGAGTTTCTGTTTATGTTCGTGGGGCGGCTTTTGTGGTACAAGGGCTTGCGGTACATACTTGACGCGATAAAAATTCTCGCTCGGAAAAATCTGAAGTTCAGATTTATGGTTGTCGGAGACGGAATTGAGCGCGAGGAAATCGAGGCATACGCGAAGGAAATCGGCGTTTACGACAGGTGCATTTTCACGGGCGCTGTGACCGACAGAGAGGAGCTTCGCGTTTATTACACGGCGGGCGAGCTTTTCGTGTTCCCGTCCGAATACGACACAAACGGAATTGTCGTGCGGGAAGCGGCGGCGTGCGGAGTGGCTTCGATTTTGATTGAAGGAAGCTGCGCTGCCGAGGGCATAACGGACGGAAGAACGGGAATTTTGTGCAAAGCGGACGCTGTTGATGTCGCGAACAAAATGGAGTTTGCCGTCGAGCACCGCGAAAAAGCTCACGAATTCGGCGAGCGCGCGATGAACGAGGTTTACGTTTCTTGGGAAGACGCGGTGAAAAACGCGGTAAATCGCTATCCCGAGGTTGTCGAGCGCTGTATGAAGGGACAAACGCAGCGCCGCGAGAGTGTTGTTACGGAGGAATTTTTCGTGATGATGGACAACGTGACGAAAAGCATTCAGAAAATCCGCAGCATTCCGACAGGCATCAAGGAAAAAAGTCAAAAAACCAAAGAAAAGCGCCTGAAAGCGAAAATGGAAAAAGCAAGCCTTAAAAAAGGGATTTTGCCCATTCCCGAGGGCTTTTCCGCGAAGGATATCAGAATTGAGCAAAGCGTCTGCACGGGCGAAAAGACAATCGGCTTTTTCAGCAGGGAGCAAAACAAGCTTATGTATTCCGAGCTTGTAAACAGTGATGAAGAAATCAAGGCGTTTTATGACAAATACGGAATAATGTCCGACCTTGACGATGATGAAGATGAAGAATGAGCTTTGCCGTATTTGTCGAAAAATGTAAAAAATAATAATTTGAGGTGCGAAATGACAGTAAAAACTTTTTCAATAAACCCCGATAAAACCGCTTGTGTAAAGGCATTTTTGCCCGATGTTATCGCGGGAGTTGAGTTCACGGAAAAACGCCCGTCCATAGTGATTTTCCCCGGCGGCGGCTACGAGCACTGTTCCTTCCGCGAGCAAGAGCCGATTGCTTTTCAGTATCTTGCGGCGGGCTACGCGGCGTTTGTCGTGACCTATTCGGTAAACGCGCCGTTCCCCGCTTCGCTGATGGACGCGGCATATACGTTTTACAAAATCCGTATGCGCGCGGAGGAATTCCACATTGACCCGAAGAAAATCGCGGTGCTTGGCTGCTCCTCGGGAGGACACTTGGCGGGCTGCCTTGCGACGATGTGGAGCGACAATCAGATTGTGAAAGCAATCGGCTGCGAGCCCGAGGATTTGCGTCCGGACGCGGCGGTGCTTTGTTATCCCGTTATCAGCGGCGTGACCGCGCCTCACGTCGGAAGCTTCAAAATTCTGCTCGGCGAGGACGCAAGCCGCTCGGATTTGTCGAGATTGTCGCTTGAAAACCGCGTTACGCCGAAAACCCCGCCGATTTTCCTCTGGCACACGGCAAATGACGAGAGCGTTTCCGCGCACAATTCGCTTGTGATGGCGAAGGCGTGCATTTCAAACCGCGTTCCCGTTGAGCTTCACCTCTACGCCGAGGGCCCGCACGGAATTTCGACCGCCGACAAGACGATTGCGCGCGGCGAAAACGACATTGACGAACACATCAGACGGTGGATAAAGCTGTCGATTGAGTTTTTGAACAAGTATATGAATGTGTAATTTCGGGCAAATTAGTCAAGACTAACTCGTTTGTGCGTTGGAAAAATGTGCAGACTGCCAAAATTTGCAGAAAATCGGAAAAATCTGCAAAAAAGTCTTGACATAGGCGGGAATTTGAAGTAAAATTTAATCAGTTAGTTAAAGCTAACTCAAAGGAGCAAATGCATTATGGTTATTCCGGATAAGCTGACCTACACCCATGGCGAGAAGATTGCCGAGGCTGCCTGCGCAGGCACGGAAGCGGTGTTCACGGCGGCGATGATAACGCTGATGGCGCTCGGACAAACGGACGGCGGGAATTCAATTCTGCTGGTGGTTTTGCTGATAATTTACGGCTTGTTCACGATTTGCTCGGTATTTCCGCAGCACACGAACCTTTTCGACAAGCCCGAAAACATCTCCGAAGCGTCGTTCAGAAAAGCGCGCCGCGGGTTGATAATCGCAAAAACGATACTTATGGCGGCAATTTTTGTGCTGTCGCTGCCGATAATAGCGTAATGCACTGCCCGAAAACAAGGAAAGGAACTTTTTTATGAAGACACCATTTGTGACAAAAGAGCAAATCGAAGAGATAACCAAAACCTATCCCACGCCTTTTCACATCTATGATGAAAAGGGTATCCGCGAGAATGCGCGCAGACTCAAGGCGGCGTTTTCGTGGAACAAGGGCTTCCGCGAGTATTTTGCGGTAAAGGCAACGCCGAACCCGTTTATAATGAAGGTTTTGCAAAGCGAGGGCTGCGGCTTTGACTGCTCCTCGTTCACGGAGCTTTTGCTGTCAAACGACGTCGGCGCGAAGGAGCACGACATAATGTTCTCGTCCAACGCGACTCCCGATGAAGATTTCAAGAAAGCCTTTGAGCTGGGCGCAATCATCAACCTTGATGATTTCACGCACATTGACGTTCTCGACAAGCTGACGGGCATTCCCGAAACGATTTCCTGCCGTTACAACCCCGGCGGCGAGCTCAAAACGGACGGTTCCCCG
>CAMEQX010000274.1 GCA_945933905.1 uncultured Clostridia bacterium | reverse complement strand
AGCGGTTTTGGTAACAGCCGTTCGATTTCCTCGGTGATGCTTATAGCCCATAACAATATAGTGGCACGGAACAGGCGAGAGCAGCTCTCTCATCGGCGCTATCCGCAGCACCATTTTCAGCCCGCACCAAAGCCCGCCCGCGTCAAAGGATATATCGCTGAAGCTTCCGCTCGTTCCCGATGATGTTGCGCGAATAATGCGTGCGCCCTTGCACGAAATTCTGTGCTTCTTGAAAAGAAGCGTAGGCAGCACGGGCAAACGCGCGATATCCTCCGCTTTTTCAAGGCTCTGAGCGCTGACTTTGTAAAAACGGGCAATTTTGTCGTAATCATCGCAGCGTTTGGTGATATGCAGAAAGTTTTCCCTCACGGCTTTCATAAAAAGCTCTTCATCAAAGCAATAAGCGTCCTTCACCGAAAACAGCTTTCTTCGGAATTTCAAAGCGCACCTCCCCTGTTTATGTTTTCGCCAAAAGTATTCTTTTGAGATAATTATACCATAGACAACAGAAAATTTCAATATAGAAAATCACCGTCTTGACAACCGCGTAAAAATGTGTTATAATGGCAAAAAAACGCTCGTTAGCCGAAATTGAACGCGAGTTAAACAGCAGATTTCGCGCATGTTTTCTAGGGATTTACAGGAGAACTACTATGAAAACAACCAAAAAAAGAATAATTATCACGATTGCGGCAATGGTTATCGTGTTGATATTTTTCACTTTACAGGGGGCTGTCGTAATTGCTTTTAATTTAACGGGAACGGCGGCAAGACTTTTCCCTGCGCTTGTGGTTTGGGCGCTTGTGGGAGCTGCGTTTTTGTTCGTCAGGATAATTAAAATGCCCTTGTCGGAGGTCGGTTTCAGAGCGCCCGAAAAGTCTTCGCTAAAAAAGCTGTTTTTCCTTATTCCGTTAATTGCAATCGCTTTGTCGGGGATTATCGGGGGAGTTGATTTTTCGGCGGGGATTGACTACATATTCGCCTGCTTGTGCTATACGCTTGCAATCGCGGTTTCGGAGGAAATGTTCTTTAGGGGAATTATCTGTGATTTATGGAAAAGCCACGAGATTAAAGCAATTCTTATTTCCTCCGCACTTTTCGGAGCCTGTCACGCGCTTCAGGCTATGGCAAATCCCGACTTAATTCGGACAATTCTCGCTATTTGTTTCGCTTTTTTCTATGGAATTGCTTTTGCGCAGATTTTTCTTCTTACAAAAAGTATTCTTCCCGGAATTATTCTCCACGCTTTTCACGATTTCTGCTCCTTTATCGGCAAATCCTTGAGCAGCGAAGCCGATTTTATCTTATGCGCAGTTCAGACAATCCTTATTCTGATTTTCATTTTTGCTGTTCATTTTCGGAGCTTTAAAAAGATGAAAAAGCAAGACTGATTTAAACGGCGGCGTGGTAAAAAGTGTGTTGACAACCATCTTGATATGTGATAAAATATACTAAAGTTTATCTTATATCAGCGTGAAAAGCGGAGGGAGATTTTATGAGCGATAGATTACAGTGGATGAAAGACGTTTACACAAAAGCACAAAACAATGATTTCGACTGGAAGCCCATTTATCCGAACAATATCTTATCAAACGGAGTTGTCGGGATATTTACGGATATGTTTTTTGAACTCGAAAACAAGTTTCAGTACATAAAATTCAGCATTCAGTATCAGCCGCGGTGCGACAAGGACGGAATGAGTCACCCCGCCGAAGGCACGGCTTTTTATATTCTTCACGAGCTGACTATAAATGACTTGGAAGAAAAATTCGAAATCCCCGAGCCAAGCGAAAAATTTGATATCGGCGATGACATTTCCTTTTTAATAAACAACTACGGCAGATTTAGATATGCGTTCAGCGATGAGGAAACAGCCAAATGCGCGGCGGCAGCCCAGCTTATTCATATGATTTATCCGTTTGGTTATCTCTTATCGGAAGACGAGCAAAAAGAGTGGAATTTGTTTGTCGGGAATTGAGTTATCTCAAAAACTGTCGTCAAGAAAAAGACAAGTCAAATCAAAGCTTTTGCAAAAGCCTCGTCAAAAAAGCGTAAAATCGCCAACCAAGGCGCTTTTTTCACAAACAACTTGACATTTCTATTTATTTAAGGTATAATACGATAAGCTAAATATAAATATAAAAGAGTTGCCACTAAATTCGGATTGAATGGCGTTGAAATTAAAAAGGAGTGAAATTTATGAGCATTTTGGTTTTGGGCGGCGCGGGCTATATCGGCTCTCACACGGCTCTGGAGCTTGTTCGGGCGGGAAAAGATGTTGTTGTCGCGGACAGCTTGGTGACGGGATTTCGCGCGGCTGTTCCCGAAAAAGCGCGGTTTTATCACGGTGATATCCGCGATTTTGACTTCCTCGACGACCTTTTTCACCGCGAGAAAATCGACGCGGTTATCCATTTTGCCGCGTACTCGCTTGTCGGCGAAAGCGTCACAAACCCGCTTAAATACTACGATAACAACCTCTACGGAACGAAGGTTCTGCTGGAAGCGATGGTGAAGAATGACGTCAAAAAAATCGTGTTTTCGTCAACCGCCGCAACCTACGGCGAGCCGGAAAATGTACCGATTCTTGAAAGCGACAGGACTTGTCCGACAAATCCTTACGGCGAAACCAAGCTTGCTATGGAGAAAATGTTCAAGTGGACGGCGGCGGCACACGGCTTGCGGTATGTTTCGCTGCGGTATTTCAACGCTTGCGGCGCGGACGAGAGCGGCACAATCGGCGAAGCGCACAACCCCGAAAGTCATCTTATACCGCTGATTTTGCAAGTCCCGAACGGCAAGCGCGAAAGCATTTCGATTTTCGGCACGGATTACGACACGCCCGACGGAACTTGCATCCGCGATTATATTCACGTCACCGACCTTGCGAGCGCGCATATTCTCGCGGTTCAGTACCTCGAAAACGGCGGCGAGAGCGATATTTTCAATCTCGGCAATGGTGTTGGCTTTACCGTAAAGGAAGTCATT
>CAMEQX010000273.1 GCA_945933905.1 uncultured Clostridia bacterium | reverse complement strand
AATTTATGACAAATTGTATAAGAAAAGAGGGCTTTTTGCAGCCCTCTTTTGCTATTCACCGTGATTTTTCGCGCGGGTGAACGAAGCGCGTTCCTCAACCCCGAGCAAATCCTCGAAAAAATCCTTGTCGAAACACCTGTCCCTGTGTAATTTTTCGCCAATTTATGACAAGTTGTATAAGAAAAGAGGACTTTTTGCAGCCCCCTTTTGCTATTCACCGTGATTTTTCGCGCGGGTGAACAAAGCTCGTTTCTCAACCCCGAGCAAATCCTCGAGATAATCCGTGTCGAAACACCTGTCCCCTTGTAATTTTTCGCCAATTTATGACAAATTGTATAATATAAGAGGGCTTTTTGCAGCCCTCTTTTGCTATTCACCGTGATTTTTCGCGCGGGTGAACGAAGCTCGTTCCTCAACGTCGAGCAAATCCTCGAGAAAATCCGTGTCGAAATATCTGTCATATTGTATTTTTTCGGATATTTTTAACATTTTGTATATAAGTGAAACCCTAAGCACTTTCCGGACTGTAATATTTCGACAAAAATCAACAAATCGGCAAACTCACAACCCGCGCTCTTGCTTGGAAAAAACGCAGCCGCAGTAATTCTGGCGGTACAAATCGTACTGCGCGGACAACTCAACCGAGCGCTTGTAGCCGCCCTTCTTCTTGAAATCATTCGGGAGATGCGGGATATTGTAAATTTTTGCCAAATCATCGCCGATTTCATTCAACTTTTGCGCGTTTTTCAGCGGGCTGATTGATAACGTAGAGCAAAAATAGTCGAAATTATACTCCGAGGCATATTTTGCTGCCGCTTCCAATCGCAATCGGTAACATTTAAAGCAGCGCTCGCCGCCCTCTTTAACTTTTTCGAGACCTTTGACTGCCGAAAAAAATTCCTCAGAGTTATATTTTTCGACAAATAAACTCACCGGATACTTGTGCGGTTGAACCGAAATCAATCTCTCCAGCTCGCGCGCACGCTTTTCGTACTCAGATTGTGGCGAAATGTTCGGGTTGTAGAAAAAGCAGGTTATCTCGAAGAACTCCGAGAGGTACTCCAGCACATAGCTCGAGCAAGGCGCGCAGCAGCAGTGCAAAAGCAACCGCGGCGGATTTTCGAGCGACTTCAGCAGCGTGTCAAGCTCGCGCTGATAATTCACGTTTTGTTGCATATCTCACCTATTTCCCCGCGTATTTGTCGCGCTGAGCAACCGCAAGCCTGTCGCAGCGCTCGTTTTCGGGATGACCGGCGTGACCTTTTATCCAACAAAACTCGGCGTCGTGAATTTCAAGCAAATCAAGCAAACGCGCCCACAAATCAGGGTTCAGCGCGGGCTTTCCGTCACTTTTCTTCCAGCCCTTGCTGCGCCAACTTTTCGCCCAACCCTTAGAAATGCCGTCGGAAACATACTTGCTGTCGGTTGTAATCCGCACCTTGCACGGAAATTTCAGCGCCTCAAGCGCGGTTATCACGCCGAGCAGCTCCATTCGGTTATTTGTGGTGTGCGCTTCGCCGCCGCTGAGCTCCTTTTCTCTGCCCTCGCAGCGCAAAATTGCTCCAAAGCCGCCTGCGCCGGGGTTTCCGCTGCAAGCGCCGTCCGTGAAAATCTCAACAAATTTCATCTTACCCTCCGCGATTTTCTGTATAATTCTATTTTACAACACCGAGCGCGTTTTGTCAAGAAAAAATCGCCCCGATTTTACTCGGAGCGATTTGTTTAGAACTTGTGTTCAGAAGAAATTACTTTCTCTTCTTAGCAACTACAACAGCTGCACCAGCAAGAACTGCGGGAACTACTGCGAGAGCAACGCCCATCGGAGGGTTCTCGGGATCTGCGGGATCGGTAGGAGTGGTAGGATCGGTAGGAGTTGTAGGATCAGTGCCTTCAGCTACAACGGTAGCGTTGAAGTTCTCGGTTACATCGTCATAACCTTCAACGGGCTTAACCTCAACTACAACAGGAGCGCCGGTCTCAGCAGTTACGGTGTAGGTGATTGTTGCGAGAACAGTACCAGCCTTGAATGCACCGGGAGCGATGAACCCGCCGAACTTGATTGTGCCATCTTCCTTAACGGAAGGAAGAACAGTACCCTCAGAGGTGCAAACGATATCGTCAGCACTAGCGAGCTCGAGACCGGTAGCAGCTACGGTGAAACCGAAGTCAGTAAGATCAGCAGAAGTGGTGATCTCAACCTTGATGGTCTTGCCGTTTACAGCATCCTCAGCGGAGCTTGCCTTGATATCAGCAGAAGCAGCAATAGCAGTGAGTGCGAGCACAGCAGAAGCAATGCCCATAGAAATGATCTTCTTCATATTATTTTCCTCCATAATTTTGTTTTTAAGAATTCATGCGCGGAGCGCGAACCCCGCGCAGAATTACTATTTACCGAAAAGGTGTTAATTATCCCTTAAGAAAGATCTCAAGGATAGCGCGAGCGTCAGCGGGAGTGATAACTCCGTTGCCGTCCATATCAGCAGCAGCGTCGTACTTCTCGTTGAGGAAGAGCTCAAGAGCAGCCTTAGCGTCGCCGGGAAGAACCTTGCCGTCGCCGTCGAGGTCGCCGGTTGCTGCGGGCTTCTCGGGCTCCTTGTCATCTTCTTCGATAGCCTTCTTCAGAGCCTCAACAGCTGTGTTAAGTGCCTTTTCATCATCAGAAGCCTTTTCATTTACATAGAGACGACCAAGCTTGTTGAGCTTGCGATCCTCAGAGAAGGGCTGGTTCTCTTCGTCATCAATCTTGAGAGTGGAGAGCTTGAATGCAACGTCAGCAGCAGCTTCTGCAACTGCATCGCCGTCAACGGTCATTCTCTTGGAAACAAGCGGCATACCTGTTCTGAAGTACTGACCTACAAATGCAATTGTAGTTACATTGGAAAGAATTACACCATGCTGTGCAGGGATTTCGCCTGCGTTCATGGTCTTTCCGGCAATTTCATAAATAAGGACTCTTTCTGCGCCCTTCGGATATCTTGCCTGGAGCTTGAAAGTC
>CAMEQX010000272.1 GCA_945933905.1 uncultured Clostridia bacterium | reverse complement strand
CGGGACAAATCCCGATTGACCCCGCGACAGGAAATCTCGTAGAAGGCGGTATCGAGGAGCAGACGAAGCGCGTTTGCGAGAACCTCAAGGCTGTTCTCGAGGCAGCGGGAAGCTCGCTTACGAAGGTTGTCAAGACCAACTGCTATCTGAAGGACATCGCGGATTTTGCGGCATTCAACGCGGTTTACGCGGAGTATTTCACCGAGAAGCCCGCGCGCTCCTGCGTAGCCGGCTTGCAGATACCTAAGGGTGCGCTGGTTGAGGTTGAGGTTATCGCGGAGCTGTAATTCGGCTTTCGCGAAGCGTACAAAAGTTTTCGGTCAAGCCATTTTCAAAAGGCTTGTGGGGCGCGGGGCAAAGCCCCGCACTTGAGCGAAGCGACTACTCGCGGAAATCTGACTTAATCAAAACGAAGGACGCTGACAAAAATCAGCGCCCTTTTTTTATCTTCGTTTGAATTTTTTTGGCTTTGGTTTTTCGAGTTTTTCGGGGATTTCGAGCTGTTCTTCCTTAACAGCAGCCGCGCTTTCCACGCTTATCGAGAAATCCTCGACAACCTTGGCTGGCGGCTCGTCGATATATTCCTCGGCAAATTCCGCCGTGCCCTTGAAATAAGGCTCGGTATCGGACGGGAGATTTTTCTTTTTGAGCTTGCCCGAAACGAATTCCGCGAAAAGCAGATAAACCACGGCGAAAACGGGCGCTCCGAGCAGCATTCCCGGTATTCCGAACAGACCGCCGCCGATGATGATTGAAACAAGCACCCAAATCGCAGGAAGTCCCATAGTTTCGCCGAAAAGGAACGGCTTGATGATGTTGCCGTCGCATTGCTGCAAAATCAGCACGAACAGCGCAAACCAAATGACTTTTGACGGGTCAACAAGCAAAATCAGAATACCGCTCGGGATTGCGCCGATAAAGGGTCCAAAGAAGGGGATAAGGTTTGTCACGGCGCAGATTGCCGCAATAAGCATCTGATAGGGCATTCCCATCGAGAACATTCCGATAATCATAAACACAAACACAATCATCGAATCAAGCAGATTTGAGATGATGTATTTCTTGAAGATGTTGTTGCACTTGTTAAGCCCCGAGAAAAGCCGCTCGCAGCGCTCGTTTTTGATGAACGCAAACAGAATTTTCTTGCTTTGCGCAAGCAGACGCTCCTTGCTGTACAGCAGATAAATCGCGATAATAAGCCCGAGCAGAACGTTTTTCAGTCCCGTGAGCAGCGAAAGCACGAAATTCCACACGCTGTTTCCAACGTTGTTTATGATATTCGGGTCGAGGTTTGAAACAAAGTCCTTCAGCGCGTTTGAGATGTCGGTGAACTCTTTGAAGAGAATTTGCGAAATCTGCGGATTGTCCTTGAAGAAGTCGTTGAGGAAGGTTTCCGCCTGCGTCAGATATTCGGGGAGCTTATCCGTCAAATCAACCAAGCTTCCCGCAACGCTCGGCACAACCGCAACCGCAATCCCCGCAAGCACCGCGAAAAGTATCACATAGGTGAGCAAAAGCGAGAAAACGCGCGCCGCCTTTTTTCTCCGCCTTATGCGTTTTTTCTCGAAATCGGCGACTTTTTCGGGGAAACTCTCTTCAAATTCGCGGATTTTTTTGGGGGGCGTTTTGCTCGGAGGAGCGGCTTTGAGTTTCGCGAAAACCTTGTTCTCGAGCAGCATCATCAGCGGGTTCAGGATATACGCGATGATAACGCCGCAGATTACGGGAGCGGCAACCGCGCCTACCCACGAAAATCCGGCAGAAATTGAGTCGAATTTAAATACAAACACCACAAACAGCACGGCAGCAGCCAGCACAATCAGGCTGTAAATCGCTATTGTGGTATATTTTTTGTTCCAGTTTATCTTCAAATGTTTCACCGCCTTAAATTATCAAAAGTTTGCCTAACTTACAGTTTACCATATTTTTGCTCCGTTGTCAACCGAAAATTCGTGTTTATTGCATAAAACGAGAATAAAGAGAGAAAATATTGCTGAAAAAAAGGGGGAGAAAGAATGGAAGAACACGAAAAACTCGCCGAAAGCACGCCGATTTCCCGCTCGCTTGAGGAAAATCTTCAAAATCTGCTGGAATTCACGGACAATTCCTCGGACGTGATTATCAAAAAAGGCTTGGTCTGCGGGAACAAAATCGCTGTTCTCACTTGTGAGGGAATGGCTTCAACAGACACCTTGGCGCAGCTTGTTTACCCGAAGCTCAATCTTGTCGAGGACGACAGGCTGCTCTCGCCCGACGCGCTTATGGACAGCTTTTTCAACGTGTTCCTCATCGCCGCCGAGCAGCTTGACATCAAAAATCTCGGCGACCTCACTTTGAAATTGCAGTCGGGATTTGCAATTATACTTGTGGAAGGCTGCGCGAGGGCAATCGCAATCGGCGTTCAGGGGTACAAGTCGCGCGGTATCGACGAGCCTTCTTCCGAGCTCAACGTGCGCGGCTCACGCGAGGGTTTTGTCGAGGTTATCAGAACGAATATGGCGCTTATCCGCCGCAGAATAAAGTCACCGACGCTTGTTTTTGAACTCTCGCCGTTCGGTGAACGAAGCAACACGGACATCTGCCTTTGCTACATCTCGGACAAGGTTTCGCCGAAATTACTCGAGAACGTGAAGAAGCGCTTGAAGTCGATAAATCTGAACACAATCCTCGAAAGCGGCTATGTACAGCCGTATTTTGAGGGGAAGGGCGGCTGGTTTTTCTCGGAGTGTGGGACGTGTGAAAGACCTGATGTGTTCGCGGCGAAGCTGTACGAAGGGCGTGTGGGCATTCTTGTTGACGGAACGCCGTTTGCGCTGGTTATCCCGCATTTGTTTATCGAGAATTTTCAGACGCTCGACGACTACACGCAAAAGCCGTTTTACGCGTTTTTTATCAGAACAGTGCGGCTTGCCGCGTATCTGATAACGCTGTTTTTGCCGGGATTTTACGTCGCTGTCGCCTCGTATAACCCCGAAATGCTGCCGTCATCGCTTATCTTAAATCTTGCAGCAG
>CAMEQX010000271.1 GCA_945933905.1 uncultured Clostridia bacterium | reverse complement strand
GGCGGTTGTCGGCGTGGGAGCGTTTATGTTCACGTCGCTCGGCGGAAACAAGGGCGTTGATTTGCTCACGGGAAGTACGCTCACGGCGCTTTCCAACAAGGAACGCATCGAGCGCGCTATCGAGGATATCCGCAAAAACGAGAACTCCGAGGAGCTGCGCGATGTTATGGTGACGTTCAGGGAGCCGCTTTCGCCCGCCGAGGTGCAGAGAGTGCTCACGGAGAACGCCGAGGGGAATGTCCCCGTGAAAATGCTCTATTTCAGCGACGAAAGCCGAGTTATCGGTTCTGTGGCTGTGGGGAAGGTTTTTGACAAGAACAGCGGCGAGGTCACCGGCGCTGTGATAAACTGCGCGGGCTATCTTATGGAGCAGCTCCAGAAGAGCAGCGAGGTGTTCACGGTTGAGATTTTGACGGCTGACGACGATTTGAATGTCGTAGCTCCGATTAAGCTGAACGACCCCGAAATCAGCGACTTGCCGACAGTTGATATCGGCGGAGAAGTGCCGATTGTCCCGAGCGAGCCTGTTGAGAGCACTGACAGCTCGGACGCTTACGAGAGCTCTGATAGTTCGGATATCTCGGACAGCTCCGACAGCGAAACGAGTGAAGAAAATTCGGGTGAAAGCTCGGATATTTCCGAGAAGCCCGAGGTTTCGGCGGACGAAATGCCCGAGGGCGTGACGCTTCCGGAAAATATTCCCGAAAAGCATTATTTGACAGGTGAAATCGGCGCTGAGGACGCGTTCTTTGTTGATGAAAACACGTTCTTCGTGATTTCGGAAAACAGCGCTTCGATATACGAGTTTGACGGAAATTCCGAAAGCCTTGTTTCTTCAATCGGCTGCACCGAGCCGCGTGTTGACTGGGTTGCCGAGGACGGCTCGGGGATTTTGATTTCGACGGTTGACGACGGAAGGCGCTCGAAGCTGTTCTATGCGGATACGCAAAACGGCTCGATTTCGGAGATTGACGTTGACGGAATTGTTATGACGGGCGTTATCAAGGACGTTGTTTATAATAAGAACAGCGGAATTCTGGTGCTCAATGTTGACGAGGCCGGCGACTATTACTCTTGCTCGGCGAGCTTTGACGGTACCGAGATAGAATATCTCGCGGTGTGCTATTACAGCGAAAATGTTCCGACAACCGTGATTGCGGCGGACGAAAATTACACCTATATTTGCGTTCAGGAACAGAACTGCACGAAAATTGTTAAGGTTACCACGAGCAGATATTCCGAGGAAACCGTGATTTTCTCCGAGGACAGCTCTTGCGCGATTTCGCCGAATTTTGCGGGAACACACGCGTCTGTTGTCCTGAACAGCGGAAGCTATATTTTCGATACCGCGACGGAGACTATGATTTCGGCTCCCGCAAGCGGCGTAATCAGCTTCGGCGTGAGCTCGGACAGCTTTGCGTGCGGCGGCGGATACTATACGATAAACGAAGGTCAGCTCAGCGAAGTGAGCGGAATTGATGTTGTCGCGAAAATTGACTGGCGCAGCGGACTTTCGGGGAAATATCAGGCGAGAGCGCTGGACGGCTGCGTGAAAATAACGAAAAGCCTGTATTCCGAGGAAAATTCTCGGCTTAACCTCACCTTCGGCGCGCCCTATGAAAACGCGTCTGAGCAAATGCGCGCGGCGGTGAACAAGGCTATCGGTCTGCAAAACGCGCTTTCTGCGAATAAAATCAAGTCAAGCGGGATTTCCGACGCGGAGACGCTTGCTAAGACGATGAAGGCGATTTATACACAAAGTGCGGCGGAAACGCTCAAGGTGCGCTGCAAAATCTCGGGCGTTGAGCTGCTGTATGAAAACGGCGGTCTGGGCACGATAAACGCGTCCGACACCGTGCTCACGATAACGGAAAACAACGGCGTGAACGCAAGCGGCGTGCTTTATATAAAGGTGGGCGCGTTTGACGGGAAAATCGGCTATCGCGCGGTGAGCGTGAAGCTTGTGAACACGGGCGTGCAGTGGAAAATCGGCGGTATAATCGAATAAAACGGCGGACGAAAATGAAACCGTTTTCAACCCTGCCCGCAAAAGTGGGCGGGGCTTTTCTTAGCTTGGAGAAAAAATGTGCAAATTTAACAAAAAAGTGTTTGTGGGATTGGCGGTTTTGCTGGCGGCGGCAGTCGCGGGAGTTGTGATTTTCGCCGTGATGATGAACATTCCGCGAAAAAATCCGACCGCTGAGATCTATCAAAACGGCATACTTATTAAAAGAGCGCCGCTTTCGGTTGACGCGGAGTTCACCGTGGAGTGTGAGAGCGGAAAAAATGTCGTGAAAATCGAAAACGGCACGGTGAGCGTCACTTTCGCGGATTGCCCCGATAAAGTGTGTGTGAACAGGGGCAGGGTGAGCGGCGGCGCAGTGCCGATTGTCTGCCTTCCGCACAAGCTCGAAATCCGCGTGGTTGACGGAGAAAACAGCGTTGACGTGTGATTTTTGAAAAGCGGAATATTTTGAAAAATCTGTCATATAATAAGGAAAATGAAAAAAATTAAAATTTTTTAAAAATTTTTGAAAAAAGTATTGACAAATTAAACAGAAGGTGATATAATATCATAGTCGGCTTGAGGTGAAAACTTAGAGCAAAGACAATCGCCTCTGTAGCTCAGTTGGTAGAGCAGGGGACTGAAAATCCCCGTGTCGTTGGTTCGATTCCGACCGGAGGCACCATTTGCGGATTTAGCTCATCTGGTAGAGCGCCACCTTGCCAAGGTGGAGGTAGCGAGTTCGAGCCTCGTAATCCGCTCCATAATCGAACTCCGAACGCGTTTGGCGCGGCGGAGTTTGTTTTCGGCGCTATAGCCAAGTGGTAAGGCAAGGGTCTGCAAAACCCTCATTCCCCGGTTCAAATCCGGGTGGCGCCTCCAAATGCTTTTCTTTGAAGGTTAAGAAATTTTGAAAATTTTAAAATTTTTTCAAAAAACCTCTTGACAAGTCGAATGAAAAGTGATATAATAATCAAGTCGCCGCGAGAGAGCTTGTCTTGAGCGAACGAGCGGAC
>CAMEQX010000270.1 GCA_945933905.1 uncultured Clostridia bacterium | reverse complement strand
CGGTCTTCCCGAAACATAGCCGCGCGAAATGAGGTCGTCAACAACCTTTTTCGCCTCATTTATCGAGATGCCGAAGCCGAGATTTTCGGTGTTGGTGGTGACGATTTTGAAGTCAACGATACCGACAACCTCGCCGTATGCGTTGAACATCGCGCCGCCCGAGTTTCCGCCGTTTATGGGCGCGTCCGTCTGAATTGACGTAAGTCCCTTGCCTGTCGCGGAAATCTCACGGTTAAGTCCCGAAACAACGCCCTTGCTCACCGAGGTCGTCAGCGTCATTCCGTTTGACAAAACAGGGTTTCCTATGATAACTATATCGTCGCCGAGCATCATCTTGTCGGAGTCGCCTAGCTTTGCCGCCTGCAAATTGTTCGCGTCAATCTTCAGCACCGCAAGGTCCGTGCTTGCGTCCGTTCCGATAAGCGTTGCCTTGTACTTTGTGGTTGTTGACGAACCGTTAGCGTCCGTCTTGTTGACCGAAACCTCGCAGTCCTTGATACCGTCGCTCAAGATATGCTCGTTTGTGATGATATAGCCGTCCGTTGAGATGATGATACCGCTTCCGAGCGAATAGCCGCGCTGATAGCCGTTATCGACATAGTTTGAGATGGAAACAATGCTGTCCTGAACCGCGGCAACAAGGTCGCGCGTATATGCAAACGAGCCGTCCGAGTTGTATTCAACGCCGTTTTGCGTGCGGTTTTCCGTGGTTATCGAGGACACATTCTGCTGTATTTCGTCAAGCGTAGGCGTTCCCTCAGAGCTTTCCGGCGCGGAGGAGCTGTTTTCGATAATCGCCGCGGGAGCGTTGATTTTGCTTGCAAAATAAGCTCCGCCGAAGCCCGCGCCGCCCGCTACCAAAACAACCGCCGCGATTGTTCCCGCAACCGCCGCCGTGAGATTGCCTTTCTTCTTTTTCACGGGTTTAGGCTGAACGACAGGCTGCTGATTTTGCGGAATTTGCTGTCCGGTATAGCCCTGCTGAGCTTGAAAATCCTGTTGATTGAAATTGTTATAATCGTTCATAAAAACCGTCCTTTCGTTTGATTATGTCCTAATTATAACCCGTAAATGTGTAGTTTTTGTGAATAAACGCTGAAAAAAAGCTTTTTTTCTTATGTAACTTTTTTCACAATCGTCAGCCCGCCGCATTTTCGATTGCCCGCGCCGCCGTTTCGCCGTCCTCGTGAACAATAATATAGATGTAGCCGTCCGTGGTTTCGCCCATTTTCGCGCCCGCCGCAGCGCTTGCCTGAGCGGGATAAAACGCGTTGTTTTCCGTCAAATCCTCGAGATACGCCTTAAGCTCCGCGTACACCTCGTCGTGCTTTTCGGGGAGCGGCTTTATGATAAGCACGCGGTTGAGCTGAACGCTCATCACGTTCATATAAAGCGCGTAATCCGCGTAGTTTGCCGTGTTGAACTCAAAAATCGCGTCAATTTCGTCCGCATCCTCAACCTTTGTCATTTTCGGGAATTCAACCGAATTCAGCGCGATTTCCGCGTAAAAATCAGCCTTCTTCTCGTCAGCAACAGACGTTTCGCTCACCGAAGCGGAGCCCGACGTTGAAACCGAGCTTTCTTTATCCGAGCCGCCGTTATTGCAAGCGGTCAGTAAAGCGCACAAAATTGCGCAGATAATCGCTGTTTTCTTCATATTCATTCTTTCATTGCCTTGTTAACCTCGAGCGCGATTGCACACTCAAGGCGCTTTTTCTGCATCTCGCAGGAGATTGTGTGCGGCGTGCGGCAGTCGCCCTCGTAGATGAAGGAATTTGCGTTGCAGCCGCCCGAGCAGTAAAATTTCGCCCAGCATCCGCTGCAGCCCTTTTTGCTGTAAATGTGGGTTTTCGCGAAATAGGTCTTGATATCCGCGTTTAGAGTGCCGTCCTTAACATTGCCCATTTTCCAGTTTTCTATAACTACAAACTGATGACACGGGTAAATATCGCCGTGCGGCTCGATTGCCACATAGTCGTTTCCGCAGCCGCACCCGCGAAGCCTCTTTATCGCGCAGGGACCTTGGTCAAGGTCAACCATAAAATGAAAGAAGTTGAAGTGCGGGTTTTTCTCGTCAGCCATATACTCGCAAAGACGGTCGTATTCGCTGAAAATCTTCGGCAAATCGTCGTTTGTGAGAGCGAAAGGCTCTTTTTCGTCCGTGACAACAGGCTCCGCGGAGAGCTGAATAAAGCCGAGCTCCCTCAGATGAATGACGTCATCGGCGAAATCAAGATTGTTTTTCGTAAAGGTCGCGCGGACGTAATAGTCCTTCTTGGCACGCTCGCGCTGTTCGACAACCTTTTGGAATTTCGGTACTATAATATCATAAGAACCGCCGCCGTTCATTGTCTTGCGGATAGCGTCGTTGGTTTCACGGCGCCCGTCAAGGCTGAGCACGCAGTTTGACATCTCCGCGTCAATAAACTTCATCTTCTCGTCATCAAGGAGAATGCCGTTTGTGGTTATCGTGAAGCGGAAATGCTTGCCGTGCTGCTTCTCGATTGAACGCGCGTATTTGACGGTTTCAACAACGGTGTTCCAAGCCATAAGCGGCTCTCCGCCGAAGAAATCGGTTTCGAGATTTTCACGGTTTGCGCTTTGCTTGATGAGAAAATCGATAGCAGCTTTACCGATTTCAACAGGCATTATACAGCGCTCTCCGCCGAAGTCACCGGTTTGCGCGAAGCAATAGCCGCAGCGGAGGTTGCAGTCGTGCGCGACGTTTAAGCACATACTTTTGACGGGGGATTTTACCATAGTGTCGGAGTATTTCTGATAATCGTCGGGCGCGAAGAGGGAGCCGTTCTGATAGAGCTCGTAGAGGTCTTGATAGGTTTCGCGGACGTCGTTTTCGGGGTAATCGCGAAGCATTGTGAGGAAAATCTCGGGCATTTGCTCGGGCATAGGGGCGGAGATGAGGTCGAGCATATCGTAGGCGCAGTCGTCCATGACGTGAACGGCGTTGCTTTCGGTGTCGAGGACGATGTTGTAGCCGAGCTGTTTGAATTTATGAATCATTTTATCAAATCCTTCTGTTAGTTGATGATGCGGGGGA
>CAMEQX010000269.1 GCA_945933905.1 uncultured Clostridia bacterium | reverse complement strand
CTTGTTCACGCCGCCCATTCTCAGCGACGCGCCCGCAGCAAGTATGATTACAGAAAACATTTCAACCTCTGTTTCGGGCAAACCCCGCAAAATTTCGCGCGGCTGTTCACCGCTTTTCAGCCCCCGCGCTAAGCCGCTCTCCGCCGCGATTTCGCTTGTCAACAACCACGTCTGCCTAAATCTCGGGCAAATTCCGCAAATTCATCTGTTCAAACGGATTTATCGCAGCTTCTCGCAATCCGCCGTAATTCCCGCCAAGTCAAATTTCCCGAGAAAACTCTCGCGGCAGCTTGTCAGTCGCCGATAATTCTCGAAAAAACCGCGTTTTCACCAACGCTTTTCAGCCGCTCACTTCACCCGCCGAAAATTGCCGTGGAATTTGAAGTAGTTCAGCTCGCTTTCAAAGTTGCCGAGAAGCTTTCGCACAACAGGCTCCTCAACATTTCCGTCAAACTCGATATAGAACATATAGTCATCGGGGAATTTGTGCTTAACGTCCGTGGGAAGCGGCTTTGACTGGATTTTCGACATCGACAGCCCGTTCACCGCAAATTTCGTGAGCAAACGGTACAGCGCGCCCGAAATATTCGGTATCGAAAGCGAAACCGCCACGGTATCCGCGCCGTCATACACCTCGACATTTTTGGAAATGCAGATGAAACGCGTGCGGTTGTCGGGGTCGGAGGCAATCGAATCGCGGACAATATCCAGCCCGTGCAGCTCCGCGCACTCCGCCGAGCAAATGCACCCAAGCTCGCCGCTTTCGTTCTCCGAGACCATTTTCGCGGCGGCAGCATTGTTGTGATACGGGATAACCGTGAGATTTCCGCGCCCCTCGATATAGCTCGTACACTGACGAATAGCCTGCTCGTGACCGAAAAGTATCTTCACGTCCTCTTCGCGAACGCCTTTTTTCGCCGCGAGAACGTGCGCGCACTCCACGTCAACGGTGCGGCAAATATAGACGTTGTGCCGCTCAAGAAGCTCCATATTTGCGGTAACTTCTCCCGCCGTGCTGTTTTCAATCGGCAAGATTCCATAATCCACGTCGCCGTTTTCAACCGCCTCAAAGACCTCCTTGAACGAAGCAAAAAAGCTGATTGAGCCGCTGTCAAAGAGCTTTTTGCAGGCAGCGTGCCCGTAAGCGCCCTCGATGCCCTGAACGGCAACCGACGCTTTTTCCTTGATTTTATTTGTGTGCTTAATCTCAATATCCGCGCCGATTTCCTTAATCTGCGCGCATTTCGAGATATCCATAATATTCATAAAGAGAAACTCCGCGCTCTTGCGAAGCGCCTCGGGCGAGTTGCTGCGAACCGTGTCGATAATAAACTTCTCTCTGTCGCCCTGAAAAACAACCATATTGTTCGCCGCCTTGAATTTGGCGACATCTAAAGCAAGGCTCATTCTCTCCAGAAACAAGTCAAGAATTTTATCGTCAATCTTGTCGATTGTCCCGCGAATTTCCGTTAAATCCATTTCAAAATCCTCCATCAATCCCGCGTGCTTTCGGTATTCTGCGGTGTGCTTTCCGTGTAATTTTCGGCGATATATACAACAACCATCTCAAGCTCGCTCACCTTGACGATATCGCCGACCTTCTTGCTGCACTCAACCACAAATCCATCCGGAACATCATTGCTCTTTTTCTTCTCCACGGAATATTTGATATTCAGCTTTTCAAGCTCCTCGGTATAGGTTTTCTCGTCCTTACCCGCATAGTCGGGGAGCGAAACAATCCGCTTGCCCTTGCTCACCTTGACTTTAATCTGCGTTCCCAGCGGAACAGACTCGCCCGGCTCAATCGACTGCCAGAAAATCATTCCCGCGCCGTATTCATCGGAATAATCATAGCTCGGCACAAAAACAAGCTTGCCCTCGTAGCGCGAGGCGGTTTTCTCATAGCTGCAATCGGTAAAATCGGAAATCTGTATCGTTGCCGTGGGCGGCTCGGAGGAGCTTTCCGCTGAACTCTCGGTGCTTTCCGTTGAGGAAGAGCTTTGCGTTGACGATGAGCTTGATGTTGATGAAGATGAAGAAGAGCTGCTCTCGGGAACGGGCGCGGGGTTGTTTTTCCCGAAAACACCCGACATTGCCAGCGCAAAAGCAATCGCGAAGATTATCAGAACCGCGCCCACTCCGATAAGCACGGCAAGCGTTTTGCGGCGCTCTTTTTGCTTCTTTTCAATCATTTTCTTCTCGCGGCTTGTGAGGCGGCTTCCGTCGGAAGCGCGGTTTGCGTCGTCACCGACATACCGCGGCGGCGCGAAAAGCTTATCCACAAACTCCGTGACGCTTCTGATGCGGGCTTCCGTGGAGAGCTTCATTCCGTGCATAATCACCTTTGAAACGTTTTGCGGAACGTTTCTGTTTATCATCCTCGGCTCGAGAATAGGGTTTCCCGAGCGCGCGACAGACTCCGCGGGAGCCGTCCCCGTGAGCACGCGGTACAGCACGGCGGAAATCCCGTAAACGTCCGTCCAAGTGCCGTTGATTTCGTTTGAATATTGCTCGGGCGCGGCGTAACCGCTGAACATCTCGCAGGCGATTTCGGTGTTGGTGGTGCGCTCGGCGGAGATGCAAAATCCCGCAAGCTTAAGCTCCATTTTATCCGTGACATAAATCGTCTGCGGGGAAATTCCGCGATGAATAATACCCGCCGCGTGAATAAGCGAAAGCGTGGTGAGGATAGGCGGGAAAAGCTCCTTAACCTGCTCCCACGACAGCTCTCCCGCGGAATTTTCGAGGAACGTTTTAAGCGTAATTCCGCTGATAAATTCCAGCACGGCATAACAGGTTCCGTTCTCGTAAAAAATATCCAAAACCGCCTGAATATGCGCCATTTCGCGAAGCTTCATCAAAGAGCGGTGCAAATCCGCGAACTCGGACATATAGGTCTTGTAAAGCGCGCTGTTGTCGGCGTTCACGGAGATTTCGGTTTCACCCTTCATACGCGAGCAAAGCGTGTCGGGCATAAATTCCTTTATGGTAACGCGGGTTTTGTTCGCGGTATCATAGCCGATATAAACCGCGCCCTCGCCGTTGTAGGAAAGGAGCTTCCCGACAATATATCGCTCGTTCAAGATCGGAA
>CAMEQX010000268.1 GCA_945933905.1 uncultured Clostridia bacterium | reverse complement strand
AAACCGCCGCGGAGATTTTCGCGCACTGCCTCAACATCGAAAACGCGCCGTTTACCGACGCAGCGCGGCTTGACCACGAAACCACAAAGTATGTTGTCGGAAACAGCCCCGCCGAGCCGGAGAAAAATCTGTCGCGGGGAATGCTGCTGGTGCTGCGCTGTCACTGCGATAAACCCGTCAACCAGGCGGTCTGCAGAGCGCTTTATGTGTATGACCGCACGGTATGGCTCAGGGCAAAGGATTTTGACAGGATAAACGACGCGCTTGAGCTTTGTGAACAGGTGACAAGCGGCGAGTTCAAGCCCGACGACGTGGTGCTGGTGATATCGGCGATTTATGATTTTCTGATGATGGGCGGGCTGGAGCAAAACGCAAAGGAATACGAAAAACTCACGTTTCTCAAGGAGGTTTACAGTTACCCGCAAATGCGCAGAATGGAGCGTTTTTTCAGCGCAAAGGTATTTTTCTGGAAGCTGTACGCGGAGGTTTACCTCAAGCAAAAGGGCGCAAATCTGCTGTCCGCGGAATATAAGCGAATGCAGAGGAGAATTGCCGAATTAAGCGAATAAGCAAGATTTTTTACCACAAATTAAGCCGCCTTGTTGTCAGGGCGGCTTTTGTGTGAATTACTGCGGTTTGGTTGAAATGGGCTGAGTTAAAATCCCGCTAATCTTCGGTTCACATTCAAAAGCCCGTGCAAGTTCAAGCATTCTGCGCCCGCGTGAGTGTAAATGTCTTTCAAAAGCCACAATTCAACCTCCAAAATCCGACAATTATGGGATAACGTGCGGTTCTTGTCAATGGGTTTTCAGACTTTGACGAGGAATTTTATATGCGCAAAACACGCGTTTCAATCAAGCCGAGTTGCTTTCACCAGCGGAGCGAGAGCTGCTCTCGGTGAGTAAAATCCCGCTCAGCACCGTCTGCGAAAAGCAAGCCGCAACTTATCCCGCTGAAATTCGACTTTTCGGGATTTCTCGAAATTGCTCCCGCCGCAATCAAGCCGAGTTGCTTCCCCTAGATGAGCGAGAGCTGCTCTCGGTGAGCAAAATCCCGCTAAACTCCGTTGCAAAAAAGCAAGCCGCGCCTGTCCCGCTGAAATTCGACTTTTCGGGATTTGTCGCGATTTCTCCCGCCGCAATCAAGCCGAGCTGTTTCCACTAGAGGAGCGAGAGCTGCTCTCGGTGAGCAAAATCCCGCTAAACTCCGTTGCAAAAAAGCAAGCCGCTACTTCCCGCTGAATTCCGCCTTTTCGGGATTTGTCGAAATTGCTCCCGCCGCAATCAAGCCGAGCCGTTTCCACTAGATGAGCGAAAGTCGCTCTCGGTGAGCAAAATCCCGCTCATCACAAGTGCCGAAAGCGACAGCACGGCGTTTTTCGTGAACACAACCGCGCCCGTGCTCTGCGCGAAGGCTTCAACCTCGCTCGGCGGCAGCGCAAGTGCAAGCAGCGCCGCTATCCCGCCGCTCAGCGCAGCCGCGAAAATTCTCGACAGCAAAAACCGTTTCAGCGGGATTTTCCCCGCAAGCGCCGTCACTTGCAAAAACACGCAAACCCCGCCAAAACTCAGCAGTGCCGCGCAGATTGCCGCCGCGCTTCTTGTCGGCACAAGCTCCCTTATCCGCGTGATTTCAAGCAGCGCAGGGAACAACCTTTCGCTGTTTTCGCCAACTCCGAGCAGCGCGAAAAGCCGCTCAAACAGCGCGTTCACGCCGATTTCACGCAGCCCCGCCGCAATCACCGAGAAAATCACCACCATAACGCATACCGAAAACATCGCTTTTGCCGCGGCGGTCACCGAGGAAACAAAGGTGCCCGAGCTTAGCGAGAGCTGTTTTGGCGCGGGTTTGAGGGAAAATTCACCGCGCGTTCTCACGGCTGCGGCAATCAAAACCGACGCCAAAAAGCACGCCGCGAAAATCACCGCGCCCGCTGCCGACGACCCCCGCCCCGACAATCCCGATGATAAACGACGGCCCGCTCCCGAAGCAGCAGCACAAAAGCCGCGCCGCGTCCCTTTCGGACAGTCGGTTCTCGGAAACAAGCGCGCTGAGGAGGCTTACTCCCACGGGATATCCGCCGATATTCGCAAGCAAAAACACCCCGCAAAGTTCCTCGTCCATTCGCAGAATTTTCGACAAAACCCACGTTATCGGCTTGAAAATCACGCGATACAGCCCGCTTTTCTGCAAAAAAATCGCGACCGCCGAAAATGCAAACAGGCTCGGCACGATTACCTCAAGGCACGCAAAAATCGCTTGCGAAGCGGCTTGTGAAGCGGATTTCGGTGAAATCAGCAAAAACGCCGCCGCGCCCGCCGCAAAAATTGCCGCAAGAATTTTCTTCAAAAAATCGCCCCCTTTTTCTCGGACAAAGCTCCGATAAATTCTATGCGGACGTGCGCGGAAAAATCTCGGACAAAACTTTCGCGGCGAGGTGATTTTCTCGGGGAAAACGGCATATAGTGTGTCGGGAAAAGGTTTTGCGAGGTGAAGAAAATGAGTTTGCGTGACAAAATTATCGGTCTTGAGGAACAGGCGGCGCGCGACTGCACGATTACCGTGCAAATTCACGGCGGCAGAGAACGCGAGATTTTCGTGGAAAATTGTCGGAAAATCATCTCTTGTGACGACGAATTTATTACTCTCGGTATAATCGGCGCGCTTGTCCGAGTGAGCGGAGTGCCGTTGATTTTGGAGAATTTCGGCGTGAACGGCGTGAAAATCTCGGGCAAAATCGCCTCAATCGAGTTCACGGAAATTTAGGAGAACGACAATGAAAAGTAATCTGTTTTTCGGAGAAGTCGGGTTCGCGGGAGTGGGCGGATTTCCCGAGAAAATGGTGAGCGAGTTGCTCGAAAACGGCGTTGTTATGCGGAAAATCGAGCTTTTGAAGATGCGGGAGAACGACGATGAAAAGTAATCTGTTTTTCGGAGAAGTCGGGTTCGCGGGAGTGGGCGGATTTCCCGAGAAAATGGTGAGCGAGTTGCTCGAAAACGGCGTTGTTATGCGGAAAATCGAGCTTTTGAAGATGCGGGAGAACGACGATGAAAAGTAATCTGTTTTTCGGAGAAGTCGGGTTCGCGGGAGTGGGCGGATTTC
>CAMEQX010000267.1 GCA_945933905.1 uncultured Clostridia bacterium | reverse complement strand
ATTCCCGCCGTTTTTTACAGCGGGAACTACATAATAAGCGCCGCCGCGGGTGTTTTGGTTGCGTGCGTTCTCGCGTTTTTCGAGCGCGGCTTGCTCACGGTTGCGGTGTGCGCGTGCGCGGGCGTTTTCCTCACGGAATTAGTGATGCAGCTTGCGGGCTTTATTTAATAATTTACACTTAATGTAAAAAACTTGTTGACAATTTTGTTTGATTGTGATATAATAAACTCATCGATAAATTGGAATTTGACGAGGAGAAAATATGAGCAAGAAAAAAGAATGGATTTGTTTGATAGTAGGATTTTTGGCTGCTATACTGGGAGTGTATGGTGTCATAGCATTTAATAAGTTTGTACTAATATCGTTACCTATAGGACTACGAATGGTAAGTATGCTTTTGATTTATTGGTTAATCGCATTGATTCCTATAATTGTAATGCTTGTTAATAAAGATAAGTTAGCAGATTACGGCTTTAACAAAAATAAAATTGGTTTACAAATTATTGTGGGCGTTCTAATAGGTATCGCAATGTCATTTATACTAACACTAATGCCACATCTGTTTGGTTTTGGTGAATATGTTGACAACGGCAAAAGATATAAATACTTATGGCAATTTATTTATGAATTTTTCTATTGCATATTTGCAGTTGGTTTTGTTGAAGAATTTGTATTCCGAGGATTTGTTTATGAAAAAATTAAATGCATTAGTCAAAAGAATATAATCGCCATTATTTGTTCATCTGTTCTTTTCGGTGTATTTCATTTATTCAGTGGCAATATTGTTCAAATGTTAATAACAGCATGTATAGGAGCATTTTTTTGCTTCTGTAGATTAAAGATAAAAAATTGCTCTACTTTATCCTTGATAGTTGGACATGGAGTATATGACGCTTTAATCACTGTTTGGGCATCTACTTTAATATAGTAATGAAGAGGCAAATTCCCATTTATCAAGCAGTTTACAAACATACCAAACAAAACAATCCGCGCTCCCGTTTCCGAGAGCGCGCGTTTTTATGAATTGCTGACTTCAATAAACTTTTGAAGCGTCTCGAGAGCCTTGCCCGAGTCGATAATTTCAGCTGCGAGCTTCACGCCGTCCTTCATTGTTTCGGCTTTTCCGCCGATAAACAGCGCCGCGCCCGCGTTGAGCAGAACCGCGTTTCTCTTGTGACCGGTTTCGCCCTTGAGAATATTGCGGGTGATTTCGGCGTTTTCCTCGGGTGAACCGCCCACAAGGTCGCTCTTTTGACAGCGCTCGAAGCCGA
Organism: uncultured Clostridia bacterium; assembly: GCA_945933905.1. GTDB lineage: Bacteria > Bacillota > Clostridia > Oscillospirales > Ruminococcaceae > CAG-115. The sequence continues at coordinate 1,844 of CAMEQX010000267.1, read as the reverse complement.
AATCTTCGGGAGTTATCGTGTAGGTCTTGAACCAGCCGTCCTTGAACTCACAAACCGCCGTCGGCGCGGAGAGCGAAATCTCGTCCAGCTTGTCGCGCCCGTAAACCACCATTCCGCGCTTTACACCGAGGTTTATCAGAACTTGCGCGAGCGGTTCAACAAGGTACTCGTCATAAACACCGAGCAGCTGCATTTTCGTGCTTGCGGGGTTTGTGATCCGGCCCAAGATGTTGAAAACAGTCCTGAAGCCAAGCTCCTTGCGGATTGAACCGACGTATTTCATCGAGGTGTGGTATTTCTGCGCGAAGAAAAAGCACATTCCAACCTTTTCCAGCAGCTCCACGCACTTTTCGGGGTCCTGCTGAATGTTCACGCCGAGCGCTTCAAGGCAGTCTGCCGTGCCGCATTTCGAGGAAGCAGCGCGGTTTCCGTGCTTTGCCACCTTCATTCCGCCCGCCGCGGCAACCAGTGCCGATGTCGTGGAAATATTGAAGCTGTGCGCGTTGTCGCCGCCCGTGCCGACGATTTCAAAAACGTCGTCTCCCGCGTTAACCTTTGTCGCGTGGTCACGCATTGCCGCCGCGCAGCCCGCGATTTCGTCAATGGTTTCGGCTTTTGCGCTCTTTGTTGACAGGGAAGCGAGGAAAGCGGCGTTTTGCGTGGGGGTTGACTCGCCGCTCATAATCTCGTTCATCACGGTGTACGCTTCGTCATAGGTTAAATCCTGTTTGTTTACAACCTTTTCGATTGCTTCTTTAATCATAGTTTTCTCCTTCTTTCATATTAATCCCAAAGCCCGTTCACTTGAAGCAAACGGGCTTTTGTTTATTTATCAGAGCAGTTTTCTGTAAAGCTCGGCGATTTCCTCAACAGAGGTATCTCTCGGGTTTCCGGGACGGCAAGCGTCTGCGAAAGCCGATTCCGAGAGGAACTGAACGTCCTCGGGCTTTACGATATCGCGGAGATTGTCGGGAATTCCAACGTCCTTTGCAAGCTGCTTTACCGCGTCAACGGCAGCTTTTCTGTACTCCTCCTGCGACATATTTTCGGTACCCTTGACGCCCATAGCCTTTGCGATATCGCGGTATTTTTCTGCGGTAACGGGAGCGTTGTACTCCATAACAGTCGGGAGAATTATAGCGTTTGCGATGCCGTGAGGCGTGTCGTAGAGCGCACCGAGCGGGTGTGCCATAGAGTGAACGATACCAAGACCTACGTTCGAGAAGCCCATTCCCGCAACGTACTGTCCGAGAGCCATACCCTCTCTGCCGTCTGCGGTGTTCTCAACAGCGCCGCGCAGCGAACGCGCGATAATCTCGATTGCTTTGAGGTGGAACATATCCGAAAGCTCCCAAGCACCCTTGGTGATGTAGCCCTCGATTGCGTGAGTGAGCGCGTCCATACCGGTTGCAGCGGTGAGGCTCTTGGGCATAGTGCTCATCATATCGGGGTCAACAACCGCAACAACGGGGATATCGTGCGGGTCAACGCACACCATTTTTCTGTTCTTTTCAACGTCCGTGATGACGTAGTTTATCGTAACCTCAGCGGCAGTGCCCGCGGTTGTGGGAACTGCAATAATCGGAACGGACGGCTTTTTCGTCGGAGCAACACCTTCAAGGCTTCTGACATCGGCGAATTCGGGGTTGTTGATGATAATTCCGATGCCCTTTGCGGTGTCCATCGAAGAACCGCCGCCGACTGCGATTATGTAATCCGCTCCGGCGTTCTTGAACTCCTCAACTCCGTGCTGAACGTTCTCGATAGTGGGATTGGGCTTGATATCGCTGTAAAGCTGATAAGCAAGACCTGCGCCGTCAAGCACGTCGGTAACCTTTTTGGTT
>CAMEQX010000266.1 GCA_945933905.1 uncultured Clostridia bacterium | reverse complement strand
AGGTGGAGGATGAGGGTATCCCGGCTGGGCTGGAAAATCTTCTCCACCCGCGACCCGACAAGCTCCGAGAGCTCCTCGCGGACGTGTTTCAGTAAAGCGCCGTCAAGTGACAAAATTTTTCTCCTTAATTTACCAAATCCATTTCAGCGGCAAGTTTTCGCAAGCCGCGCCCGCTCTCCAAGCAAATCCCGCGTGAAATTGCGCCGAAAACCGCTGTCCGAGGGGCTTTTTTGTGGAAAACCCACGATAACCGCGCCGCTCATTAAGCCGAATTCCGCGCGTTTTTTCGCATAATCCGCGATATCAGCACCGCACATTTTCCGTGAAATGTCACGCTGCCAAAAATCCGATTTTGCGGGAACTTTCGCGGAATTTTTCGCAAGCCGTGCCGATCTCCAAGCAGATTTCGCGTGAAATTTCGCCGATAACCGCTGTCCGAGGGGGCTTTTTTGCGGAAAACCCACGATAACCGCGCCGCTCGTTAAGCCGAATTCCGCGCGATTTTCCGCTGCCAAAAAGCCGATTTTGCGGGAACTTTCGCGGAATTTTTCGCAAGCCGCGCCGCGCGATTTTTCGCAAATCTTACGCTATCGAAAGCCTTTTTCGCGTTTTTTCGCGAGAATTCCGCGATTTCCGCAACAATTCACCATCAGCAATACCCGCAGGGCTCTTCCTCAACCTCGGCTGCGAAAATCGGCACTTGCGGGAACTTTTTCGTGACAATCGCGGCAATTCGGTGCGGGGCAGACTTTTCCGTGCCGAAATGCCCCGCGTCAACGAGAGCAAGCCCGCAGTTTTCCGCCTCAACCCAAAAATTGTGCTTGATATCGCCCGAAATTATCGCGCCGCAGCCCTTTTCGCGCGCAAGCTCCATAACGTGCCCGTCCACTCCCGCGCCGCAGCAAACCGCAATTCGATTTATCGTGCGGTCGGTTTTCTGATACTTCACGCAGTCAAGAAAAAGCGACTGTTTGCAGTGCTCCGCAAGCGCTTTTGCCGTGAACCCAAACGGTGTGTCACAGACCGCGCCGAAGCCCTTTCCGTCACTTTGCGTGACCTCGAGAACCTCGCTTTTATCAAATCCAAGCAGCTCGACAAGCGCGTCATTCACGCCGCCGTCCGCTATATCAAAATTCGTGTGAACCGCAATCGCGGCTATGTTCTTTTCAATCAAATCGCGCACAGGACTCCACTTCGGGATATTTTTCAAGCCCCCGAAAATCACGGGATGATGCGAAATAATCAAATTCGCGCCCTTTTCCGCCGCCTCTTTGATAACCTTGTGCGTTATATCAAGGCAGCAGCAAATCCCCGTCACCTCGTCGTCGCTGTCGCCGACAAGCAGCCCCGGATTATCGTAGCTCTCCGCGGTACGAAACGGCGCGATTTCGTCAAGAAATTCAACAATTTCAGCTATTTTCATCTTTTTCGACAATCCTCAAAACCGCGTCCGTCGTTTCCCGAAGCCGCTCGGCTTCATCGGCAAGACCGCTTGATTTTTCCATATTTTTCGCGTTTTTCAAGAGCTTTTCGGCGATTTTTTCGAGATAACGCCTGTCGCGGTTTTTCCCGCAAAGCGCCGTGATTTCGTCAATTTCACGGGAAATTCCCGTAAATTTCCACAACATCACCGAATAGATTTTCCCGCCGTCCTCCGCCGTTTTCTCCTCGAGAAGCTCAAATCCCGCTTTATAAAGCCGTTTTCGCATAACATCAGCCTTGGTCATCGGCTGGAGAATAAACCGCGTGCTTTCGCTCTTGAAGCGGCAGCGCTCGGCGATATCCGCGATAAGCTCGCCGCCCATTCCGCAGATTATCACGTCGTCCGCATAATCGATTTCGTCAAGACCGTCCGACTTCACCGTCAAAACGCTTGTGACGCCAAGCTCCGTGAGCGTTCTTTTCGCCGCTTCCAAAGGACCGTCCTTCACATCGGACGCGATAACGCAGCAGTTTTTCTCAAGTGCCAGAGCAGCGGCAAGCCTTGCGTGGTCGCAGCCCACATCAACGGATACAACTCCGCTTCTGCAAAACTCAAACGCCGCTCCAAGCCTGTTGTCAAGATAACTCAAAATCAGCCCGCGTTGATTGCCGCGTTGAGCTGTTCTACAATTTCGTCCGCGTCAACGCCGTGTACCATACAAGCCTGTCCGATGGACTCACCGCGCGCCGACGGGCAGCCGAGGCAGTGCATTCCCATTCCCATAAGAATAGGAGCCGCAGCTTCCGCGTTTACTTCAAGAATATCTCCGATAAGCGTATCAACCGTAATTTTCATAATAAATACTTCCTTTCTTTGCCTTTGTGTGTAAAATTACATACACATATATATTATACCACAAAATTTGCGGTTTGTCTATAAGAATTTTCATCGTTTTTGAGAAAAATTCACAAAAACAGCCAATGATTTTAGTACAAAAATACCCGCAGCAAATAAAAAACCTGCCGGACAGCAGCACAAGCCCTGTCGGAATACGGAAAACGACAAGTGCAAAAATGCTCGGAATGAGCGTTCCCATTGAGAAGTTCGGCAAATATGCCAAAATTTCCTTCTCCCGCACAAACACGCCTTACCCGTATTAACGGAAAATTTCGCCTAATTTGTCGCGAAAAGCTGCGCTTATTTGGTGATTTTTGACAAAGTTTTCTAAGGCGGAAAGTTTCGCTTGACAAATTATTTCAGCAGTAGTATAATAATATGGGTTTATTTGTAAAACCAAAATTTGTTTTATGAGGTGAATTTATGAAAAAGACAATTAAATCAGTTCTGGCAGTTCTCGTAATCTGCACTCTCTGCCTCGGTCTTCTCGTAGGCTGCTCCGGCGGAAGCCCCGCAGGTACTTGGAAGCTCACCGGCGGCGCGGTACTGGGAACTTCTGTTGGCGCTGACCAGCGCGGCGATACTTCAAACGCAACGCTCGTTCTCAACGAGGACGGCACGGTTCAGGGCGGCGGAAGCTGGAAGCTCGACGGCGGCAAGCTCGTTCTTTCCCAGGGCGGTATGAACCTCGAATGCGACTACAATGGAAGCACAATCACCATTGATATGGGCATTATGAAGATGATTTACTCCCGCGCGTAATTTACTTAAAAAAGATTTCCCTGCTGAACGGCGGGGGA
>CAMEQX010000265.1 GCA_945933905.1 uncultured Clostridia bacterium | reverse complement strand
TCAGAGCCGATGTTCAGAAGTCCAACGCGCGGGTTTTCGATACCGTAGGTTGTCTTCATAAAACAGCTTCCCAAAATCGCGAACTGAAGGAGCATTTCGGGACGGCAGTCAAGGTTTGCGCCGCCGTCGATAACCGCGTATTTTGCCCCGCTCGAACACGGCATAAGCGGAACGAGAGCTGTTCTTTTCACGCCCTTGATACGCTTTTCGATAAGCGTTCCTCCGACAACAATCGCGGCGGTGCTTCCCGCGCTGATTGCCGCGTCAGCCTTGCCCTCGGACAGCAGATAAAGCGCTCTGCCCATCGAAGTATTGCTCTTTTCCTTGACAATCGATTTCGGCGAATCTTCCGTTGTGATAACGCCCTCGGCTTGCTCGAAGGAAATGCCGCTGTCGCTGATATCAAGCGCCTTCATACGCTCTTCAAGCACGGAAACATCGCCCGTTACGATAACCTCAATTCCCAAATCGCGTACAGCCCAAGCCGCGCCCTTCAAAATCTCGTCGGGAGCGTTGTCGCCGCCAAAACCGTCAATTACAATTCTCATTTCAAGCTCCTTTCCGCCGTCATTCCCCGTCGGAATGTTCCTCAATAGCCTTATCCAAATCATCGAGCGCCCGCTTTGCAAGCGCCGCGTATTTCTCGCGTTTATCCCTGATATTCTCGTCAAGCGCGGGCAATATTCCCATAATCGCGCCCATCGGGTCGAACTCGCAATAGCTGTCGTCAACCCAATCGCAGACGTAATCGATTATCGCGCCGAGCATTGTCGTATTCGGCAATTTCAGCGGTTCTCTGCCCGAAAGCCTGTCCGCGAGCGCTTTTCCCGCGATAATTCCCGAAGCCGCACTCTCGACATAGCCCTCAACGCCCGTTATCTGACCACCGAAGAACACGTTTTCCGAGCCCTTCAGCATAAAATTCTTGTCGAGAAGCGTTCTCGAGCAGATGTAGGTGTTTCGGTGCATCACGCCGTACCGCACGAATTCCGCGTTCTCAAGCCCCGGAATAAGCGAAAACACGCGCTTTTGCTCGCCGAATTTAAGGTGCGTCTGAAAGCCGACGAGGTTGTACATCGTGCCCTCGGCGTTCTCCTTTCGCAGCTGAACCGCCGCCCACGGACGTCTGCCTGTGCGCGGGTCGGTAAGTCCCACGGGCTTCATACAGCCGTAGCGAACGCTCTCAATTCCGCGCTTCGCCAGCACCTCCACGGGCATACACCCCTCGTACACGCTCGGATTTTTGTCGAACTCGTGAAGCTCCGCAGGCTCCGCGTTCACCAACTCGTTCCAGAACCGCTCGTACTCCTCTTTCGTGAACGGGCAGTTCAAGTAATCGTCCCCGCCCTTGTCGTAGCGCGACTGCGAAAACGCGATTGAACGGTCTATGCTTTCCGCGGTGACAATCGGCGCAGACGCGTCAAAAAAGCTCATAAACTTGCCGTTTTCGCCGAACCGCTCGCGGATTTTTTCGGCAAAAGCGTCGCTTGTGAGAGGTCCCGTGCAGATAACCGCGTTTTTCTCGGGAAACTCGGTGATTTCGCCGCTCACCACGGTGATTTTCGGGTGATTTCTGATAAGCCTCGTCACCTCGTCCGAGAAGTCCTTTCGGTTCACCGCAAGCGCTCCGCCCGCAGGAACAGCCGTTTTCTCGGCAGCGGGCACGACAATCGAACCGAGCCTGCGCATTTCCTCTTTCAGCAGTCCGCAAGCGCTGTCAATTCTCGACGCTTTGAGCGAATTTGAGCAGACAAGCTCCGCGAAACCGTCGTATTTGTGCGCGGGTGAAAACTTCACGGGCTTCATCTCGCAAAGCTCGACCTCAAAGCCGCGCTCGGCAAGCTGCCAAGCCGCTTCGCAGCCCGCAAGTCCCGCGCCGATAACCTTAACCTTCATCTTTATCCTTTGTCTTGTCAAGCGGGCGCTCATAGCCGCAGCCGTCTTTCGCGCAGTAGATTTTACCGAGCTTTCCAGTTTTCTTGAACAGCGAAGCGCTGCACTGCGGGCATTTTTCCTCAATCGGAATATCCCACGTCATAAAATTGCAGTCCTTGTAGTTCTCGCAGCCGTAAAAAGGCTTGCCTTTTTTGGACTTTTTGAGCAGCATTTTTCTGCCGCATTTCGGGCAGCTTCCCTTGGTTTCCGTGACGATTTTCTTCGTGAATTTGCACTCCGGAAAACCCGAGCAGCCCAAAAATTTTCCGTAAGGACCGATTTTAATGACCATCGGCTTGCCGCATTCCTCGCAGACAATATCGGTCGGCTCGTCGGGAATTTTGACGTGCTTTCCGTCCATTTCCTTTTCCGCTTGAGTCAGGCTCTTGTCGAAATCCTTGTAGAATTTCCGCAGCGTTTCAACCCAATCCTGACTTCCGTTTTCGATATCGTCAAGACTGCTCTCCATTTTCGCGGTGAATTTCACGTCAACGATGTTGTTGAATTTGTCCTTCAGAAGCGTTGTGATAACCTCGCCGAGAGAGGTGGGTTTAAGCTGATTTCCCGCCTCGCGCTCAACGTAATGTCTGTCTAAAATCGTGGAAATTGTCGGCGCGTAGGTCGAAGGTCTGCCGATGCCGTTTTCCTCGAGCGCCTTGATAAGCGAAGCCTCGTTGTAACGCGCGGGAGGCTGCGTGAAGTGCTGATTTCCGAGCACCTCCGCGCAGACGAGCTTCTCGCCCTTCTCGATTTTCGGGAGCGCGCCGCCTTGTTCATCGGTATCGTTTCGCTCCTCGTAGAGCTTTGTGAAACCGTCAAACTTCACGGAATATCCCGTTGATTTGAACATACAGCCGTTTGCTTCGATATCAACCGACACCGTGTCCAAAATCGCGTTTGCCATCTGGCTTGCCGTGAAGCGCTCCCAAATCAGCTTGTAGAGCTTGTATTGGTCGCTTGTAAGCGAGCTTTTCACCTTATCGGGAGTGAGCTCGACATTTGACGGACGAATAGCCTCGTGCGCGTCCTGAGCGTTGCTCTTGGACTTGTAGGTGCGCGGCTTCTCGGGGAGATATTCCGCGCCGTAAACGTTCTTGATAAGCTCCGCTGCGGCTGCCTTCGCCTCGTCGGAAATTCTCAGCGAGTCGGTTCTCATATAGGTAATTAAACCGACAGCGCCCATTCCCGC
>CAMEQX010000264.1 GCA_945933905.1 uncultured Clostridia bacterium | reverse complement strand
CTCCGCTCAGCGTGATTGTGCCGTTGCTGTCAAGACCGTCTCCGTCAGCGTTAACCGTGATATTTCCGCCCGAAATCGAGATGTAATAATCCTCGCTTCCCGCGTTAAATCCAAGTATACTGCCGTTGTCGCCGCCCGCTGCGTTTAATCCGTCATCGACAGCGCGAACGTTGATTTCGCCGCCGGAAATCTCGATATTTTTGCCCTCAAGCGCCTCGTAGCTCTTGGAAACCGTGATATTGCCGCCGCTTATCAACAGCGTTTCATCTGCGTGAATTCCGTCGTCGCAGGACGAAAGCGTGAGTTTTCCGCTATTTACCGTGACATCGCCGTTTGAGTGAACGCTGTCGTCAGCCGCCGTGACGTTAATCTCGCCGCACGATATCACAACGCTCTTGCCCGCCTTCAAGCCCTTCATACTGTCGGTGGTTTCGGTTGAAGAAGCGTCCGTTTGAGCGGCAGTCGGCGTGGCTCCGGTCATCGCGTCGGGAGGATTGAACCCGCCGGGCTTCTCGGGACGCGTCATTGTGCCGTTTTCATCGGGAGGCGTCATTGTGCCGAAATTGCCGTCGGGACGGACTTTGTCGCCGCGCTTGTCGAAATCGAGGAAGCCGCGGTTTCCGGAAATCTCCTTGTTGGCTTCGTCGCCGCCCGATTTAATGTCGATTTTGCCGCCGTTTATCGTCAGCACGGTTTCCGCCTGAACTCCGTCCTTTGCGCTGTTTATCGTGATTTCACCGCCGTCAATCGTGACGTAGCCGCGCTTTTCATCGGTATCGTGCGTTGATTTTATGCCGTCGCCGCCCGAATTTATCGAGAGATTTCCGCTGAGAATTTTCACAAAATCCTTTCCCATAACTCCATCGTCAGCGGCGTTTATTTCAAGCGTTCCGCCCTCAACCGACAGACCGTCTTTGCTTTTCAGCGCGTCCTTGTAGCTTGCGTTTATCGTAAGCTTGCCGTCCTCGCCCGCGTTATAAACCGTATCGCAGCGCGAGAAAACGGCAGCGTCGGGTTCGTCTTCACCCTCGGCGAAGGTGTAGTTTTCGGTATCGGAAAGCGTGTTTTGCATGCCCGCCGCCGAGATTAACGAAAGCAGTTTTGCCTTCTCGCAGTCGATAACCGCGCCGTTTTTGCTCGTCAGATTTACGCCGTTTAACAGCAAAGTGACTTCATCATTGTCGGCTGCTTCAATCAGAATTTTCGCGTCCGAGCAAGCGCCGCTGAGCGAGAAAACGCCCGCGCCGCTTATTTTAAGCGTGTTTCCCGAAGCGCTTGCATTTTTTCCGTCAACGCTGATTTTACTGTCGGAAAACTCCACGCGGCAAGTAATCTGTTCAGCATTGATTTCCGCGGAATTGAGCTTTTGCGTTTCGTTTGTTTCGGAGGATGACTGCGAAACCGCGCCCGTTGAATTGCTTTCGCTTTGGTTGTCCGCGCCGTTTTCGCTTGAACAGCCCGTTATCGTAAACGCAGTAGCGATAATTGTCGCAAGCGTCTTAAAATTCATATCCATATTATCACCTCAAAAAACTACATTTCCTCGTGGTTGTCGGTCAAAACGCTGCACGAAATAGTGAGATTTCCGTTTCGTGTGCGGATTTTGTCGAGAAACTCCTTTTCCTTGTCGGCGTCCTTTATGACAACCTCATATCTCAGCTCATAGAGCGTGCCCATACTCACGGTTTTTGACATTATCAGCCGATAGCTTGAAAGATATTCCGTGAAAATATCCTTGAAGCAGTCCATATAGTTCATATCCTCGGGGATAAGGATTTTGAGCAGCTTTGCTGTTTTTCTGATTTTGAACGCGGGGATAAAGTTGAGCACGCCGAGAATTAAGCCAACGGCAACCGCGATAATAACCGCGTAGCCTATGTATCCCATACCTGTCGCAAGACCTATTCCCATCGCGTAGAAAACGTAGCAAAGTTCTCGTGAAGTGCCGGGTGCCGAGCGGAAGCGCACGAGATTAAACGCGCCCATAACCGCAAGTCCCGCGCCGACCGAGCCGTTGACGAGCATTATCACCGATTGAACGAGAACCGGCAGCACAACAAGTGTTACCATAAGATTTTTCGAGGGACGCGGGTTGTTGAGCCGATACAAAAGGGAAGCGAGAAGACCGAGAATTGCCGAGGTGAGCGTACAGAAAAACGCGCTTTCCCCCGTAAGACCAACCGTGCTGTCGATTATAGTTGAGAACATTCTTTTAAACTCCTGTTCTGTAAAATTTCGTTTTGAAAGACATTTCCGTACTTTGAAAAATGCCCGCCGTAGATTTTGTTTTCCGAGAGAATTTTCACAAGCCACATCGGCACGCCGCCCGCCAATTTCACTTCCATAATGCGAAACGGCTGATTGAAAAGCGTCTCTCCGAAATCGCCTTTTCTGAGGTCAAGCTCGGTGCGGCGGCTGCGGATATTGCTGTCGAAGGTGAGTCGAAACTCGCGGTCGTCGTTCCCGAAGAAAGCCTGTCTGTCATAGCAGAGGGCAATCGCGGGCTTTAGCTCGAGCCGCTTGATAAAGTAGTCGATTTCCTCGAAAACCTGTCGGTTCTGCTCGGAAATCTCAGGGGGAATTCCCGCTTTTATGTAGTCGTGAAGCTGTTTATAGGGCAGCTCCAGCCTTCTTTTATAGACAACGCCCTTGAACTTTTTCTTTATTTCAAGGAAAGCCGTCGAGCCGTCCTCGACTGTCCCGTAGCCGCGAAGCCTGAGTTTTTCCTTATAAGCGGGCTTCCCGAGGGACGTTCGTATAACATCGTTGTTGTCGTTATCGAGATAGATATTGAGTATTGTGTTCAGACCGTAGCTGTCGGCTGCCATAAACGGCTGAATTCCTTCAAAAACCCTCTCGAAATCCTCCTCGTTCAGCAAGAACTTCATCTCGTGCCGCTTGAACGTATTCGCGTAGGACACTTGGTTCACCACCTTTGTTTTTTCCGTTTCTGTCACTATTATAGCAGTACTTTGTGATAATTTTATGTTAAAAAGGAAACATTTTTAAAAAAAGTGAGGGAAATTGAGATTTTTTCTTCAATAGAATGGTTTCGCGATTTTCTCGGCAAAACGTGAATAGAAAACCTTAGTTTGCTGAAAATCCTTGTTTTTTCGTTGGCATTTAGCC
>CAMEQX010000263.1 GCA_945933905.1 uncultured Clostridia bacterium | reverse complement strand
AAAATCGCCATATCCAGCTCCCCGCCGAGCGTTTTCACGGCATCAAGCGCCGCCGCTCCGTCAAAGCATTTATGTACCTCGTGACCTTCGTTTTTCAGGATAATTTCGACAAGCTCGGCGATTTCCTTCTCGTCATCGGCAACAAGTATCTTCACCCCAACCACCTCTTTCCCCATAATTATAACATATTTTCGCAAAATTTAACAGGGGGAAATTCTTAATTTTTTCTGATATTTTTTTTCATGCTCACTTGAAAAATCCCGCGGAATTTGGTATAATGAAGAAAATGTGCGAGGAAGAGTTTTTGTGGCGTTTAAATTGACCAGCGTGGTGCCGTGGGGGAGAAATCTCGGAGAATAGATGATAACGAACGTTAGCTGTTCTAAAAGGAGATTTTGCGATGAAAGTCAGATACGAACACAAAAAAGCGATGACCTTTATTGGCTTTTCGACCTCAATCCGTGCGGACGAGGGCTATGAAAAGTGCCCGCAGTTTTGGGAAAACGAGTACAGCCGCCGATTTGCAAGACTTTGGCAGACGATGACTCCCGAAACGCCTCTTGAAAAAGCGGTTCTCGAGAACCAAATCGGTATGTTTGCAATTTGCGATGAAAAAGACGGCTCGTTTGAATATTGGATTGCGGGAATTTATACGGGCGGCGAGGTGCCCGAGGGACTGAAGCTCTACACGTTCCCCGAAAGCGATTGGGCGATGTTTTCCGCGAAAGGCGCGCTCCCGAAGTCGCTTCAGGACTTGAACACGCGGGTTTGGCAAGAGTGGTACCCGAAGAATAAACACAAGTTTGAGGGCAACGGAAACGCGATGCTGGAGGTGTATTCGGCGGGCGATATGCAAAGCCCCGATTATGAATGCGGGATTTGGCTGCCGATTTTCAAGACCGCGAAAAGCGATGACGAAACGGCTGAAATCGTTTCGTCGATGACGATTACGGGAATTTTGTAATCGAAAAAATCTATGAGGGTTTGCGTAAAAACGCGAGCCCTTTTTATTATTCCGCGGAATTTTAACGCGGATTATTTTGGTGATTTTTACTAAATTTTTGGTCTTATTCAATTTCTTGTTTACAGAATAAAATCTTTGTGGTATAATGAAACCATAAGAAATGCGTGGTGAAAAATATAAAAAGAAAAGCTGTTTTAAAGCGAATTGGAATTATTTCGGGAATTGTGGTTGGAATTTTGGCTTGAATCATCGCGGCGGCTTTTATTGTGTTGCAATCGAGAACAAGCGTTTTCCCGAGTACACCACGACAATTCACAAATATCTGCCCAACACGGAGCTTATCGACAAGGTTTACGACAGCCTTGCAAGCGGAATTCCCGTGCCGTTTGAATGGGCTGCGCTTCTCGGGGACGAGTGGACGCTGCACTATTCGCTTATCATCGGCGCGGATATCCCGAACGACAAAATAACCGTCGCCAACCCCTACGGATATTTGGAGGAGCTCTCCGTCAGCGATTTTTTGGCAAGAACAAGCTTTGAGGCTTATCAGAATATGCCGTTTTATCTAAACTTGGGCTTCGCGTTTGGGATTTTTGAGAAGAATACAATTTTTCTTGTTCAATAAACAAGAATAAAGGAGAAAAGCTATGAAATTTATTCACATTTCCGATTTGCATTTGGGAAAGAAACTGCACGAATATTCTTTGATTGAAGACCAAAGGTATATTCTAAATCAGATTATCGGGATAATCGACAGCGAAAAGCCCGACGGCGTGCTTATTGCGGGAGATGTTTATGATAAGTCAATGCCGGCGGTTGAGGCGGTTTCGCTGTTTGATGATTTTCTGGTAAAGCTGTCGAAAAGAGAAACTGACGTTTTTATAATCAGCGGAAATCACGATTCCGCCGAAAGAGTTTCGTTTGGCGCGCGGCTTATGGACTCAAGCGGAATTCACATTTCACCCGTATATGACGGCGAAATCAAGCCGTATAAAATGCGCGACGAGCACGGAATTCTGAATATCTATCTTCTTCCGTTTGTGAAGCCCGCGCACGTTTCCCGTTTCACTGACGAGGAAATCAAATCCTACACGGACGCTATAAGAGTTGCAGTGGAAAAAATGTCTGTAAATACCGAGGAGAGAAATGTCCTTGTGGCTCACCTTTTCGTGACGAATTCAATTCGCTGCGAGTCGGAGGAAATTCCTATCGGCACTCTTGACAACGTTGACGCTTCGGTTTTTGAGCCGTTTGACTATGTTGCTCTGGGGCATCTTCACACTCCGCAAAACTGCGGGAGCGAAAAAATCCGCTATTGTGGGACGCCCATCAAATATTCGCTTTCGGAGATGAAATCCGACAAATCCGTCACCGTTGTCGAGCTTTCGGAGAAGGGAAATCTGAAGGTGCATACAATCCCGCTCACTCCGCTTCACGAGCTGGTTGAGCTTAAGGGAAGCTATTCTGAGATTATGGACAATTCGTTTTACAGCGGGAAAACGTGGCAGGATGACTATACGCATATCATACTTACCGATGAAAACGAGATTTTCGAGGCAATGAGAAGGCTTAGTTCGGTTTATCACAGAGTTATAACGCTGGATTACGACAACACGCGCACAAGGTCGAATAAATCAATCAGAAGCGTTGAGGATATTGAGAAGAAATCCCCGCTGGAGCTTTTTTCCGAGCTGTATAAAAAGCAGAATAATCAGGATATGAGCGCTGAGCAGCTGGAATATATGAAAAAGCTGATTGAGGAGCTCAGAGAGGAGGAGCAGCAGTGAGACCGATAAAGCTTTCTATGACAGCGTTTGGTTCTTACGAGGACAAAACCGTGATTGAAATGGACAAGCTGGGAAAAGACGGCTTGTACCTGATTACAGGTGAAACGGGCGCGGGAAAAACCGTGATTTTTGACGCAATCGTCTTTGCGCTCTACGGAAAAACAAGCAGCATTGACCGAAGCGCAAAGCTTTTGTGCAAGCAGCCCGAGAAAAAGTCGATAAAGTCCGAGGTTGAGCTTGTTTTTTCTTACGCAGACGAGGTTTATACGGCGAAAAGATGGTTCAAGAAATATGACGGCACGGAGCCCGAGGCTACGCTTTATTTGCCGGATAAAAATGTTGTTACGGGACACGAAAACGTTACAAAGAAAATCATCGAT
>CAMEQX010000262.1 GCA_945933905.1 uncultured Clostridia bacterium | reverse complement strand
ACAAAATCTGAAACTCCTTTTTCGGCAAAACCACGGGCTCTCCCGCAACCGTTACAGTAAACGAGTCGTAGATAAGCTCGGTGTTTCCCGCGACAATTTTCTGCTCCTCGGCGATTTTGCTGCGCCTCAAAAGCGCCTTTATCCGCAAAATCATCTCCACCTCGTCAACGGGCTTTGTCATATAATCGTCCGTGCCGAGAATGAACCCGCGCCGCAAATCCTCGGCTGCGTCTTTCGCGGTGATGATTAAAACGGGCAGATTTGAGCCGCTTTCGCGCAGCGTTTTCAGCACCTCATAGCCGTCTTTTTTCGGCATCATCACGTCAAGTATCATCAAATCAATGTGCTGTTTTTCGATGATATCGAGCGCCGCCTCGCCGTTTTCCGCCGTGAACACCTTAAAGCCGTTCTTTTCGAGCGTGTATTCGTAGAGCCGCCGAATGTTCGCGACATCATCGGCAACAAGTATATTGAACATCGCTTTTCCTTTCGTCAGCAGCTTCCGAGATATTTTTTCTGCTCATCAGTGAGCTTGTCTATCGAAATTCCCCAAGACAAAAGCTTTCTCTCGGCAACCTTTCCGTCAATTTCGCGCGGAACATTGAACGTCATTTCGCCAAGCTCGCGCTTTTCACGTTTTTTCGCGATATACTCCGCGCAGAGCGCCTGTATTGCAAAGCTCATATCCATAATTTCTGCGGGGTGACCGTCGCCCGCCGCGAGATTTACAAGGCGTCCTTCCGCGATAACGAAAATCGTGTTTCCGTTCGGTAGCGTGTAGCCTTCGATATTGTTTCTCGCTTCATAGTGTGAAACCGCGATTTCACGGAGCTTTTTCATATTCACTTCAACGTCAAAATGTCCCGCATTGCAGCAAATCGCGCCGTCCTTCATATTCAGGAACGCTTCTTCGCCGATAACGTCCGCGCAGCCTGTAACCGTGACGAAAAAGTCGCCGATTTTCGCGGCTTCCTTCATCGGCATAACGCGAAATCCGTCCATAACCGCTTCCATCGCTTTTATCGGGTCAACCTCGGTCACGATAACTCGCGCTCCCAAGCCCTTTGCGCGCATTGCCGTGCCCTTACCGCACCAGCCGTACCCCGCGACAACAACGTCCTTTCCCGCAACGATAAGGTTTGTTGTGCGGTTTATTCCGTCCCAGACGGATTGTCCCGTGCCGTAGCGGTTGTCGAAAAGGTGCTTGCAGTCCGCGTCATTTACAAGCGCCATCGGGAATTTCAGCTCCTTTGCGCTGTCCATTGCCTTCAGACGAAGAATTCCGGTGGTCGTTTCCTCGCAGCCGCCGAGAACGTTCGGAATAAGCTCGGGGCGCTTTTCGTGGATATAGTTCACGAGGTCGCCGCCGTCGTCTATGATGATATTAGGCTCGGCGCCGATAACCTTGCCGATATGCGAGAAATATTCCTCCTCGGTTGTGCCGTGCCACGCGAACACGGAAAGCCCCTCGTGAACGAGTGCCGCGGCAACGTCGTCCTGCGTGGAGAGCGGGTTTGAACCGGTTATATACATATCCGCGCCGCCCGCCGCAAGCACCTCGCAGAGATATGCGGTTTTTGCTTCAAGGTGAACGGAAAGCGCGATTTTGAGGTTCGCAAACGGCTTTGTTTCGCGGAATTCGCGCTCGATGTCGTTTAGCAGCGGCATATTTCTTCTAACCCAGTCGATTTTACGTTTACCCGACTCCCAGAGGTCAGGATTTTTGATTTCGGAAATTCCCATAATTTTCTCCTTGATTTGAATTTACAGTATTCTTTTCAGCACTCCGCACGCGATTTTCGGTTCATCGCCGTCGATTTTCTCGTGCAGCATAACAACCTTGCCCGAGATATCCGAAAGGCTTGTTTTGTCGATATAGAACTGCATCGAAGCGTTTCCGCGGCTGTCCGAATTTACATCGGGGAGGACAATCGCCTTTTTGCCCGCGTCCGCGCAGATTGTGCCCTCGTGAATGTGAAACGGCAGAGCGCGGTTTTTCGGCAGCCCCGACAGCTCCAGCGCGAAATAAAGTCCCTCGGGCAGATTAAACACGAACACGCCGCCGCTTATTTCGCCGTTTGCGCCGTTCATATCAGCGTACAGCACCGCGCGGTCCTGCTCGATAAACGCGTATTTTGTCATATTCATAAAAAATCACCTCAGAAGATGATATTCTTATGAGCTTGAACAAATTCGCGAAAATTATTCGGTCAGCCTGTCGCGAGGCTCTCCAGCAGCCTTTTCAGCTCCTCCTCAAGCCCGCTGTAAAACAGAGTGAAAAGAATGTCGCAGCTGCCTAAAAGGAACATATTTTTGTTTGTGATTGTCGTCAGCGCGGGAACATAGCTGTAAATATAGCTCTTGACCCTCTCCGCGTCATAAGCGGGCACGGCTCTTCCTGTTCTCACCATACGCCGAATTTCCTCGAAATCATCGACAATCACGTTGTCATAATTCCCCGCGCCCTTTGCGACAACCATATCGAAAATCGTCTTGATTTGCTTGTCGTTTAGGGTTTGGTTGTTGACCTTCACGTTTTTCAGCTCGGGCAGCCGCACCGCAAACGAATACACCATAAGCGACAGCACTCTCTCGTATTCGGGAGAATTCATCTCGCGGCAGCGTTCCTTATCGAGCTTAATTCCCGTGTTATACAGGCAAGTCGTGTCGGTGATATTTTTCAGCGATATCTTGAAAATGTCCTTGACGTTTATGTTGTAGAAATCCTTGTCCGCAATCATATAGATGTACTTCACCGCATTGAACAGCGATACTCCCGCCTTTACGACGGTTTCCGACAGCATTGTAAACGCGGTTCTCTCGCTCACAAACTCCATTTCCTAACATCTCCTTTTCGTTTCACGTCAAAATTCCTCATTATACTTATTATACAGTTTTTTTCTCATAATTGCAATAACATTTGTAAAAAAACTCGCTTTTTTAGTAAATACTCTTGATTTTATCGCGGGTTTGAGGTATAATAAATTTAGTGTTTATGAAAACTTGTCACAACTATAATGTTGATTTAGTTTGTTGGAAACCTTTTGCATTTCCGTTGGCGTTTAGCCAACGGAAATGCTTGGGGGAAACCCCTTGGGGTTTTCCCCAAACCCCTTTCCTCTGGGGGAAAAACTCTTGTTTTTCCCCCAG
>CAMEQX010000261.1 GCA_945933905.1 uncultured Clostridia bacterium | reverse complement strand
ATAAACTTGGGGACGTATGTGACAACCTGATAAATGCTTCGAGCAACGTTCGAGCGAACCTCGTTGAAGAAGAGCGCGATGATAATGGGCATCGGGAAACCGAAGCACAAACCATAGAAGCTCAAAAGGAACGTGTTTCTGAAAGCTCTCCAGAAATCAGCGGAAAGACCGGGGTTGTTGCCGCCGAAAAGGAGCGTGTTGAAATACGAGAAGCCGGAGTAGAACTGGTCTGCGACGGGCTTTACCTCGTCTGTAACCTTAAAGCACCCGAGAAGCTCGTACATCGGGAAATAACGCCAGAAAAGGAACACGAAAATCATCGGAACCAGCATTAAATACAACCGCCAGTCCTTTGCCACCGTTCTGACAACATTCAGCCAGTGGTGCTTCTCAACGTCGTCTCGAACGACCTGTTCGGGATTTTCGACATAGACTCCGTTTTCCGCGTCGAAAATCAGGTAATCGCTACAAGTAGCCTGCATCTTTGAAACCTCCTAAGATTAAGAATTTATTTCAAGAATTAACCTGCACATCAAAGGACGTCCGAGTCCTCGCGCCTTTTCCGCTCGTCTTCCGTACGAACGAGATAGGCTTTCTGGTCTTCAAACAGTCCGTCGGGCTTTCTTGCGATAAGCACAACAAGCACCGTGAAGACAAGTGTAAGCGAATCCACAATAAAAAAATCAACAATAGCGGTGATATCTCCGCCGAAAATCAGGCTTATCGCCCATCTCCCGACCATCGCCCCGCAAAACGCCGTCAAAGTGAACGCCGCGGAGTAAAGCCAAGAGCCTCTGACGCGCTCCTTGCCGAACTGTTTAAAGAAGAAAAGAGCCAGGAGAGCCGCGCAGTTTCCCGCGCAATAGATTGCGTATTGCTCGGGGGAAGCGCCCGTGGAAATGCAAAAAGCCAAACCGCCGACAACCGCGTGGATTGCCGCCCAGCCGCCCCATCTCATCATCACGATGCAAACAACCGTGATTGTCGGAGAGAGCGAAAAGAGCTGAAGCGGGAACCATTTTGACGCGGCAAGCGAGGTAATCGTCTCGAACACCGCCAAAATTACCGCCAGCATAGCCAAATCAATGGCTTTATACTGTTTTAACGATAAATTGTTCATTAGCACATATCCTTCGGGGAACATCCATTTCGGGCGCGAAAGCCCATTATATCACGCTTTACGGACTGTAACGCTTGTTATGTTAACGTTTACAACCACAAAAAACTGATTACTCTAATAATAACACAAGCCGTTCAAAAAGTCAATACCATTTTCACACATTTTCGACACATTCTGTTCAAGAATGATTTGTTACATTGTTTACATCGGCGGTATTAAAGGATTTCCCGCGAACGCGTAAATTTTTTGGCGCAAATTTTGTTGATTTTTCACAAAAAACTAAATTCCCCTTGATATTTCCAAAAAAAGCTATTATATTATAATTGTAGCAAAAACATCAAAGGAGAAAATTATGGAAAATCTTTATTTAAAGCCAAACGAGAGCCTTTCCGAAGCTCTTTCCCGAGTTAAACCTCACACGAGAATTATTCTCGGCGAGGGGGATTTTCGTGAGAAAATCGAAATTTCCGTGCCGGATATCGAGCTTGTCGGCGCGGGAGCCGAGAAAACGCGGATAATCTACGATGACTACGCGAAAAAAATCGACGAGCAAGGCAGAGAGTACGTCACCTTCCGCACCTATACAATGGCGGTGCTGGCGCCGCGCGTGACGCTGAAAAACCTCACCGTTGAAAACGACGCGCTTTTCCCCGAAACCAAAGGTCAGGAGGTCGCGCTGACGGTTTACGCCGATGATTTTCTCGCGGAAAACTGCTCCTTCGTTTCAACTCAGGACACGATTTTCTGCGGACCGCTCCCGCCCGACCTCATCGAGCGCTACGACGGCTTCCTCAAGGACGAGCTTCGCACTCCCGATTACCAAAAGCAGATTTTCCGCGACTGCTTCATCTCGGGCAACGTGGATTTCATCTTCGGCTGCGGCGACGCGCTTTTCGACAGCTGCGAGATAAAGTCGCTTTTTGACGTTCGCGGACACGGCTACACGGCGGCTCCCGCGCATTCTCTCGAGCAGAAAATCGGTTTTGTGTTCAACGCTTGCCGCTTCACCGCCGAGGGAAGCGTTTCTGAAAACTCGATTTTCCTCGCAAGACCGTGGCGTGACTACGGGAAATGCTCCTACATTGACTGCACTTACGGCGCGCATATTTCGCTCGAGGGCTTCGACAAGTGGAACGACACCGAGCGCGACAAAACCGCGCGTTTTGCCGAAAGCGGCGAGAAAATCTCGGGGCGTGTTCCGTGGAGCAAAACGCTTTCCGATGAGGAAAAAGCCGCTCTCCTCGCCTACTTTTCCAAATGATACAATCAAAAAACTACAGGCTGTCGAGAAAGGTATAGATACGAGGAAACGTCTTGGCGGCTAGGCTTTGTGCCTGCCGACAAGTCGTTGACGAAGTAGATATGCCTTTATCGACAGCCTAAAAGGCAGACGCACTTAAACGTCTGCCTTTTTCTGTCAAATCAATATTGTTCACCAAGAGCCAGCGCTGCTGCGTTTTTCTCGATAAGCGCGGCTTTTTTCGCGGGGATAATCTTCGCCAGCGCCTCGAGGATTGCCTTTCGGTCAATCCCGAAAAGCATCTTCCCGCACTCCTTTATCGCCTTCCCGAGCAGCACGATATTTCCCATACCGCCAAGCTTTTTCTCCTCGGCAAGCTCTGACGCGGGCAGCCAAAACACCTCGATGTCCTTTCGGTCGATTTCTCTTGAAGCAAGCGCGCTGTCCACGAAAACAACCCCGCCCGATTTCACGCTGTTTATGAATTTATCCACGGACGGCTCGTTCATCGCGATAAGGATATCCGGCTCGGTAACAAGCGGCGAGCCTATCGGTTCATCGGACAGGCACACCGAGCAGTTTGCCGTGCCGCCGCGCATTTCGGGGCCGTAGCTTGGCAGCCACGATAATTCCACGTCCTTCATCATCGCGCTGTACGCGAGGCATTTCCCCGCAAAAAGCGCGCCCTGTCCGCCAAAGCCCGAGATTATGATTTCTGTCAACATTCCGCTCACCTCACTCCTTTTCCGTCCAAACCGCCGCGTCCTTATAAACACCAAGCGGGAAATACGGAATCATCTCGCT
>CAMEQX010000260.1 GCA_945933905.1 uncultured Clostridia bacterium | reverse complement strand
TCTTTCAGCTCGAAAATCTCCTCGCCGCCCCTTCCGAAAACAAACGGGTCGCCGCCCTTCAGACGCGCAACCGTCTTTCCCGCAACCGTCTTTCCCGCAAGCGCTTTTTGAACGAGAATTTCGTATATATTTTCCTGCTTTTCGCTCGGCTTTCCGCAGCGTTTTCCCACGCTGATAAGCTCCGCGTTTTTCCCCGCAAATCCAAGCAGCCGCCTATCGACAAGGCTGTCATAAATCACGACATCGCTCTCCTCGAGCAGCCGCTTGCCGCGCAGCGTGATAAGGTCGTATTTCCCGCAGTCCGCGCCGATTAGATATACTTTTCCTTTTTCGCTCATTTCAGTCCTCTTGCACTTCTTGCCGCAAGCTCAAATCTCTCCGAAACAGCCGCTCTTTCCCACAAAACTTTATCAGGCGAAAGCAAAGCCGTGAGCGTAATCTCGGAGCCGTGAAGCTGCGCATAAGCCGAAACAGGCGTCCCGCAGTCCGCTCCGAGCAGCCGCAAAACCTCTTTTTCCGTTTCATAGCACAAATAAGTTTCCTTGTCGGAAATCGCTTTGACAATGTGTTCCGAGGGACTGTTTTGCCTGCACTCAACCGCGATTATCGCCTGACACGCGGCAGGAAGAAACTGCTCCAAATCGAAACAAATTGCGCGAAATCCGCCGAGGTCTGCGCCGAGCCGCTCCACTCCCGCGCAAGCGAGAATTATCCCGTCAAATTCACCGTCAGCAAGCTTTTTCAGCCTTGTGTCAACGTTCCCGCGAATATCCGAAAAACGCACGTTCGGGTACAAAAACGACAAATTCTGCCTGCGGCGAAGGATTCCCGTGCCTATGTTCAGCGCGGCTTTTTCGTCAATTTCAGCGCCGTTTCGCAAGATAAGCATATCCCGAGGATTTCCGCGCTTCAGCACACCCGAAACGGCAAGCCCGCTTGCAAGTTTCACGGGCAAATCCTTCGCGCTGTGAACGGCAATATCTATCCTGTCATCAAGGAGAAGCTGCTCGATTTTCTTGACAAAAACTCCGTTTCCGCCAAGCTTTTCAAGCGGGATATCGGTCACTCTGTCGCCCTTTGTCGTCACGCAGACAACCTCTGTTTCCGCCTCGGGAAACGCGCGCTTTATCTCCGAAATCACCAGCTCCGTTTGCGCCAGAGCAAGCTTGCTTTTTCTTGTTCCTATGCGAATTTTCATCTGCGCTTTACCTCGTCGATTACTCTTTCAATATCAATCTGCAAGCCGTTTTCCGAGAGCCGCAGGATTTCCTCAAAAGCGATTTTTCGCTGACTTTCCGTCGGCAATTCTCTCTTCACTTTTTCGCGGCAGTCCGACAATATTCTCCCCTTTTCAAGCTCGCTTTCCGAGAGAATTCCTTCGATTTTTTCCTTAATGTACTTTGAAAAAACAGGGCTGCTTCCCGAGGAAGAAACACCTATCGAAATATCTCCCTTTTTAACCAGCGCAGGAAAAATAAACCCACATTTTTCCTTGTCATCAACCACGTTCACGAGGATATTTTTCTCCGTGCAAAGCCTGAAAATCTCCGCATTTACGGCTTCATTGTCGGTGGCTCCGATTACAAAAAACGCGCCGTCCAAATCAGCCGGCTCAAACTCGCGCTCGACAAGAGTTATTCCGTCACAATCGCGGAGAAATTCGCAGTTTTTCGGCGCCACAACCGTGATTTTCGGCTCGTATGGCAGCAGCTTTTCCACTTTTCTTTTCGCGACAATTCCGCCGCCGACAACCACGCATTTCTTCGCGGTAATATCGATAAAAAACGGAAAATATCCCATCAGCACATCATTCCTTCAATTACATCAATAACCCGAGCAAACGCTTCGGCGGAAAGCTCGGTTTTCATTTTATAGATGATATTTTCAACGGAAAGCTCCTCGCCGCGCTCTTTTAGCTTCGGAAGAAATCGGTGCAGCGAAAGCTGTTTTTAAGGGCTTCGGTTTCCTGATAAATGATTTCCTCCGCGCGCTCAACGCTGCTCAATTTCACTTCGTTGTTATGCCGTGCAAGCTGCTCAAAGCTGTCTATCCCGACAAGGCTCACGCCCTCGATTTTTCCCACACGAGAGTCGATATCGCGAGGCACGGCAAGGTCAATAAGAGTAAGCTGTTTTCCCGCAGAAACGCTGTTTTTGAGCTTCTCGGCGGTTATCGTGAAGTGCGGTCCCGAGGTCGCCGAGATTATACAGCCGCAC
The DNA here is from genome assembly GCA_945933905.1 of uncultured Clostridia bacterium. Classification (GTDB taxonomy): domain Bacteria; phylum Bacillota; class Clostridia; order Oscillospirales; family Ruminococcaceae; genus CAG-115. Next base: position 957 of record CAMEQX010000260.1, on the reverse strand, counting down.
TTGTCCGCAAATTCATACCGCTTGTCATAATCAATCAAAACCGCCTTGCTGTCCGCGGGAAAAAGGAATTTTCCGCGATGAGAGCGCTCGGTAATATATACCGTAACGTTCTTGTAGGACAGCAGATTTTTCAGGATTTTCCCGCCTATTTCGCCGCTTGCGCCGATTAGCATAACGCTGTCGAACCCCGCCGCCGTTTTTGCGGCAAGCGTTGCGGTGGAAACGGAGGTTTTCAAGAGGTCGGTTTCGGTTTATATAATCTTTGCCGCCGCCACAGCCGCCTGAAATATCATATTTGTTTCGGCGGAAAGCGCGATTTTTTCCGCTGAAAAGGAGTACGCTTTTTTCACCTGTCCGAGAATTTCGTCCTCGCCGACAACCATTGAGTCAATTCCGCAAGTCACGCGAAACAGGTGATTTACAGCTTTTCTCCCGCTGAAAATCATCAGCTTCGGCAAAAGCTCGCTTACACTTATGCCGGAACGGCGGCTCAGAATTTCCGCGCCGATTTCGGTGTTGCCGAAATAATACAGCTCCGTTCTGTTACAGGTACACAGCAAAACGGGCTCAAGCGGAGACAGCTCCTCCAGAACAGCACGCTTGTCCGCCTCGCTGAAAGCGGCTTTGCTTCGGATTTCCTCCGAGCAGCGCTTGTAATTTAGCTCACGCATACGAATTCCGTCATATTTTTACTCGCTTTGCTCCGTGATATAGCGTTCAGCAGAGGTTGCCGCGTTTGCGCCGTCTGCGGCAGCGGTGACAACCTGTCTGAGCGGTGTTGTACGGACATCTCCCGCCGCAAAAAGCCCCTCAGCCGAGGTTTTTCCGTCCTCGCCCGCGACAACATACCCGCCTGCGTCAAGCTCGCACACGCCTTTCAGCACAGCGGTATTCGGGACGCTTCCGACAGCGCAGAAAATTCCGTGTATGCCGTATCCAAGGAATCTGACAGTATCG
>CAMEQX010000259.1 GCA_945933905.1 uncultured Clostridia bacterium | reverse complement strand
TCTCCTGATGGAATTTGGCGCGAGAGTTGGCGGGTATTGCGCGAAAATGGCTCGAACGGTAGCGGTCGGCGCGATTTCCTCGAAGCAGGAGGACGCCTACAATGCGGTTTCGTGCGCGGTTTTCGACGGGCTGAAAACGCTTCGCGCGGAGATTAGCTCAAACGACCCCGACAGCGTTGCCGGCGCAACCTTAAATGCGTGGAATGTCGATAAATACTCGCGCGGCGGGTTTGCTAACGGTATCGGAATTGACGTGTCCGAGCCGCCTTTTCCCAAGGAAAGCGGAGCTATGCTGAAAGCGGGAATGACGCTTGCTGTGGGCTGCGATATCCGACTGCCCGACAGATTTGGCGTGAAAATCACCGACACCTGCGCTCTTACCGCGGACGGCTGCGAAAATTTCATCGCGGCTACGCGAGAATTAGTACACATTTGAGAAAATTGTAAAAATTTTTGTTGTTGTGGAAAATTCGGTTGACAAGCGGGTTGAAATGTGTTATAATAATTCTGTAACATTTTGTAAATGGACGGCTTTGCCGTGAAATTATGCTCTTTTGAGCGTGGAATGAAAGATTTGGAGGTTCGCTAGTTATGATTACAGCGGGAGATTTCAGGAACGGTATGACTTTTGAGGAAGACGGAAACGTAATGCAGATTATCGAGTTCCAGCACGTTAAACCCGGCAAGGGTGCGGCGTTTGTTCGTACAAAGGTCAAGAATGTAATTACAGGCTCGGTTGTTGAAAAGACCTACAACCCGTCCGCAAAGTTCCCGACAGCTTTTGTCGAGAGAAAGGATATGGAGTTCACCTACGCAGACGGTGAGCTGTATCATTTTATGGATCAGGAGACCTACGAGGACGTTCCCGTAAACTCTTCTGACGTTGGCGACAATTTCAAGTTCGTTAAGGAAAATATGCTCTGCAAGGTTCTGTCCTACAAGGGCAAGGTTTTCGGCGTTGAGCCTCCGAACTTCGTTGAGCTTCAGGTTACCGCGACCGAACCCGGCTTCGCTGGAAACACCGCTACCAACGCAACCAAGCCCGCTACTCTTGAAACGGGTGCGGAAATCCGCGTTCCGCTGTTTATCAACGAGGGCGAAATGATTCGCATTGACACGAGAACCGGCGAGTATATGGAGCGCGTAAAGTAATTTCTGAGAACGAATTGTCGTTTGTTGAAAAGAGGTATTTTTATGACAATCGGAGAAAAGGTATCTTATATAAAAGGGCTCTGCAAGGGGCTTAACAAGGACGACGAGATTATCAATGCAATTCTCGACGTTCTGACCGATATTGCGGACAATCTCAACGAGGTTGACGAGGAGCTCGACGATGTTGCAAGCGTAATGACCGACCTTGAGGAGAGCGTTTGCGACCTCGAGGACGAGATTTACGGCGAGGACGACTACGACGAGGATTACTATGACGACGACGATATCGAAGAGGACGTCGGCGAGATGTATGAAACCGTTTGCCCGAACTGCGAGAACACAATCCGCTTCGACTACGATCAGGCACAAAAGGGCGGAATGGACTGTCCGAACTGCGGAAAAAAGCTTGTTTTCGAGCTTGACGACGAGCCTGACGAGCTTTAAGGCATTATTGTTAATGACGCTCCGCTTTGTCGGGGCGTTAATTTTTGGAGAAAAATATGAGCTGGAAAGACAATCTTATTAAAATCGAGCCTTATGTTGCGGGCGAGCAGCCGAACAAGACGGATTTCATCAAGATGAACGCGAACGAAAATCCCTACCCGCCGTCACCCGAGGCAATCAAGGCTATCAACAATTTTGATGGTGCAAATCTCAAAAAATACCCGTCGGCGAACGCGGTTGAGCTTGTGAAAACTATCGCTGAATATCACGGCTTAAAGCCCGAAAACGTCTTTGCGGGAAACGGCACCGATGATGTTCTGTCGCTGTGTTTTCGCGCGTTTTTCAACTCGAAGAAGCCGATTTTGTTCCCCGACATAACCTACTCGTTTAACACGGTCTGGTGCGAAATTCTGGGAATTCCGTATGAGCAGATACGCGTTGACGCGGATTTCAACATCAATCCCGAGGACTACAAGCGCGCAAACGGCGGCGTTGTTATCGCGAACCCGAACGCGCCCACTTCAATCGGCAGGGACTTGGATTTTCTGCGGATTATCCTCGACAACAACCGCAACTGCGTGGTTATCGTGGACGAGGCGTATGTGGATTTCGGCGGGATTACGGCAATTCCGTTGCTTGAAGAATACGACAATCTCGTCATCACGCGCACCTTCTCGAAAAGTCGTTCGATGGCGGGAATGCGAATAGGCTACGCAATGGGAAGCAAGGACGCGATTGCCGCGATTTATGCCGCAAAGGACAGCGTGAACAGCTATCCCGTGGACAGCGTGGCGCAGAAAGCGGGAATTGCTTCGATTAAGGACGAGAAGTATTTCCGTGAAACGATTGCGCGGGTAATCAAAACGCGCGAGAATTTGACCGAAAAAATGCGCGAAATGGGCTTTAAAATCCCCGACAGCTCGACGAATTTCATCTTTGCTTCGCACGAAAAGTACACGGCAAAGGAGATTTTCGAGTATCTGAAATCGAGGGATATTTATGTTCGCTGGTTCAACAAGCCGCGGATTGACAACTATCTTCGCATTTCAATCGGAACGGACGAGGAAACAGAGGCGCTTTTGAACGCGCTGAAAGAATACATAAAATGAGGTGGACGAAATGAAAATTGAAACACAATGCTTGCACGAGGGCTACACTCCCAAAAACGGCGAGCCGCGCGTAATGCCGATTGTTCAGAGCACGACTTATGTTTACGAGTCAACCGACGAGGTTGCGGCTGTTTTTGACGACCCCACGAAAAGCCTGATTTACTCGCGCTTTGAGAACCCCACAACCGACTGCGTTGAAAAGAAAATCGCGGCGCTTGAGGGCGGTGTTGCGGCGATGTGTACGTCCAGCGGACAGGCGGCTTCGCTCATTTCAATACTCAACATCTGCGAGGCGGGCGACAGTTTTATCGCTTCTGCGTCAATTTACGGCGGCACAATCAACCTTTTCGGTACAACGCTGAAGAAAATGGGCATCGAGTGCATTTTCGTTGACCACGACGCTTCCGAGGAGCAGCTTTCTGCGGCGTTTAAGGACAACACGAAGGCTGTTTTCGGCGAAACGCTGGCAA
>CAMEQX010000258.1 GCA_945933905.1 uncultured Clostridia bacterium | reverse complement strand
ACGCGTTCAAAAGCGCTAAAGGGGTTTGGGGGAAAACAAGAGTTTTCCCCCAAGCATTTTCGTTGGCTAAACGCCAACGAAAATGCAAGGAGTTCTCGCGTAGTTGGTGTTGTCCACGATACTCTCGGATAAAGCCAAAAACACTCTCCTATATTCTACCACAATCGACACATTATTACAAGTATAAAAACGCGCGTTTGGTATAAATAGACAAAAAACTCCGCGAATAAAGCGGAGTTTTTGTTTATTAAACCGAGAGCAAAAGCAAGCTATTCCTCGGAAAAGTTTGTGCTGTCGCCGAAGTCCTCGTCGGTATCGGGGATTTCGGCAAATTCATCGGGCTTTTCGGCGATGGCGTCAAGGTATTCCATAACGCCGCCGTAAATGGTGAAGGCAACCTTCTGCTGATATTCCGCCGTGGAGAGTTTCTGCTCTTCATCGGGATTTGAGAGAAATCCGCATTCTATCATAAGCGAGGGGTTTTTGTTGGATTTGAGCAGGAAAAGCTCGTCGCCCGAGAGCTTGATTTCGCGGTCGTTGCCCGGCTGTAAATCGGCGAAGCGGCGCTGCATAATCTGCGCTAGAGTGCGGTTGTCGGGGTGGTTGTTGTTGTAGAACATCTGCCCGCCGAAATATTGCGGGTCGGTGAAGTTGTTTTGGTGAATGCAAAGGAAAATGCTGTCGGGGTGGCTCTGAATAATCTTCAGGCGGTTGTCCATATCATTGAGCTTTTGGTTGCGGATACCCTCAACGCCCGCGTCATAAATCGAGATGTCCTCGTCGCGCGTGAGGACAACCTCAAAGCCCGACATCTCCAGCATATCGCGCAAATCCAGCACTACGGCAAGATTTACGTCCTTTTCAAGCACGCCGTTTTTCCCCACGGCACCCGAGTCCAAGCCGCCGTGACCCGCGTCCAGCACAATCACGGGCTTTTGCGCGGCGGGAGCTGCCACGGGAAGCGCGCTCTCGGTAATTCTCGCGCTCACGGCAAGCAGCGCGAAACAGCCTATCATTGAAAGCGTGAGCTTGAGGGATTTTTTGTTCAATTTCATTCGGAACGCTCCTTTATGACCTTTTTGTCCTATTTTATTAGGGCTTTTCCGATTTTAGAACGCTTTTCCCGAAAAATTCACGAAAAGTGTTCCCGCCGAGATTGCAAAAACCCCTTGACTTTTTCCCAAAATAAGTTATAATAGAAGTGTATGTTTTAATGCAAATCTAAAACGATTGTGAGGACAAAAAAATGAAATGGACGGGTTTAAATGAACTTCGCGAGAAGTATCTTTCCTTTTTTGAGAGCAAGGGACATCTGCGCTTGCCGAGCTTTCCGCTTGTGCCGCCCGCAGACGATAACTCAATCCTGCTGATAAACGCGGGAATGACGCCCCTCAAAAAGTATTTTCAGGGTATCGAGGAGCCGCCGCGCCACCGCGTTACCACTTGCCAAAAGTGCATAAGAACACCCGATATCGAGAATGTCGGCAAAACCGCGCGCCACGGCACTTACTTTGAAATGCTCGGAAACTTTTCGTTCGGCGATTATTTCAAGCACGAGGCTATCGCTTGGGCTTGGGAATTTCTGACAAAAACGCTCGAAATCCCCGAAAATCTGCTTTGGGTAACGATTTACGAGCAGGACGACGAGGCTGCTGATATTTGGGCAAACGAGGTCGGAATCCCGCGCGAGAGGATTATCCGTCTCGGCAAAAAGGACAATTTCTGGGAGCACGGAAGCGGTCCCTGCGGACCTTGCTCGGAAATCCACTACGACCGCGGCGAGAAGTACGGCAAGTTCGACCACATCGGTCAGGATAACTTCGAGGAAGTCGGCGACTGCGACAGAATTATCGAGATTTGGAACAACGTTTTCACGCAGTTCGACAACGACGGCAAGGGCAACTACACCCAGCTCGCGACCAAAAATATCGATACCGGAATGGGCTTGGAGCGCCTTGCTTGCGTTATGCAGGACGTGGATAATCTTTTCGAGGTTGATACTGTCAAGAATATTATGGGCAAAATCTGCTCAATTCTCGGCGTGAATTACCACGACGACGACAAAAAGGACATCTCAATCCGCGTTATCACCGACCATATCCGTTCCACAACCTTTATGGCGGGCGACGGAATTCTCCCGTCAAACGAGGGGCGCGGCTATGTTATGAGAAGACTCCTCAGAAGAGCTGCTCGTCACGGCAGACTGCTGGGCTATCACAAGCCGTTCCTGTATGAAGTCTGCGACACCGTTATTGACGAGAATTTGTCGGCTTATCCCGAGCTTGCCGAAAAGCGCGCTTACATCAAGAAGGTCATTCAGACCGAGGAGGAGAGCTTCGGCAAGACCATCGACAACGGCTCGGCTATTCTCGATGAGATGATTGAGGAGCTTGGCAAAAACGGCGAGAAAACGCTCTCGGGCGAAAACGCGTTCAAGCTTCACGACACCTACGGCTTCCCGCTTGATTTGACGAAGGAAATTCTCGGTGAAAAGGGACTTTCGGTTGACGAGGAAGGCTTTGCCGAGTGTATGAAAAATCAGAAGGAAACCGCCCGCAAGAACAAAAAGCTCGGCGGCGGCTGGGACAATGCGAAAAACTCCGCGCTTGACGCGTTTAAGACGGAATTTGTCGGCTATGACACGCTTGAAACCGAGGCAAAAATTCTCGCTATCACCAAGGACGGCGAGTGCGTGGATTTGTGCGGCGCGGGCGACGAAGTCGGCGTGGTTATCGATAAAACGCCGTTCTACGCGGAGATGGGCGGTCAGGTCGGCGACAAGGGCGTGATTTTCCACGGTAATGACGAGCTTGAGGTTCTCGACACGCAGAAGCTCGGCGGCGGGCAGTTTGTGTGCCGCTGCGCAGTCAAGAAGGGCGGCTTCGAGGTCGGCGACACCGTTACGGCAAAGGTTGACGAGCAGCTTCGCCTTGCCACTCAGAGAAACCACACTTGCTGCCACATCTTGCAGGCAGCTTTGCGGAAGGTTCTCGGCGACCACGTTCACCAGTGCGGCTCGTTTGTTGACGCGTATCAGTGCCGCTTCGACTTCAGCCACTTCAGCGCGATGACTCCCGAGGAAATTCAACAGGTTGAGAATTACGTCAACAGCGTGATTATGTCGGCGGTTCCCGTAAATACAGAGGTTCTGCCGATTGAGGAAGCAAAGAAGAAGGGCGCAATGGCGCTGTTCG
>CAMEQX010000257.1 GCA_945933905.1 uncultured Clostridia bacterium | reverse complement strand
CCGCGAAAAACGACGCTGCCGCGTTTTATTGCGTGGGACATAGCGTGATTTCGCTGTCGCTAGACGGGTTTAAGGTCACGAAGCCCGAAGGACACCGCGGCGAGCGCCTCACAACCGAGCTTATTGCGGCGTTTTTGCCGGCTTATGTTGTGGAGAGTCTTTGCGCGGCGGTTGACGAGGCGGGGCTGGAAATCGCGGGAATTACGCTGGAGCCGATTGCCGCGATGAACGCGGTTATCCCGCAAGAGCTGCGGCTGATAAACTTAGCTCTCTGCGATATCGGCGCGGGCACTTCGGACGTTGCGATATCGCGCGACGGAAGCGTTGTGGCTTATGGAATGGCGACAACCGCGGGCGATGAGATAACCGAGGTGCTGATGAAGGAGCTTCTCGTTGACTTCAACACCGCCGAGGCTATCAAAACGAGCGAAACCGATGAAATTACATACACGAACATTCTGCTTATGCAGAACAAAATCACGAAAAAACGCGTTTCTGAGATAATCGCGCCCGCTGCCGATGAGCTGGCGAAGGTTATCGCGCAGGAAATTATCGCGGCGAACGCAACTCCCCCGCAGGCTGTTTTTCTTGTCGGCGGCGGAAGCAAGCTGGAGGGCTTGCCTCAGCGTGTTGCGCGGGAGCTGAATATGGACGCGTCACGGGTTATCGCAGGCAGACGCGAGCTGCTCCGCCGAATAACCGCGCCCGAAACAATGCCGCTCGGCGCGGAGCACACAACCCCGCTCGGAATTGCGTTGAGCTACGGCGAGGGCGTTTCGTATGACTACACGACAATCACGGTCAACGGGAAGAAGCTGCGCGCGCTCGACACAAACAGGCTTACGGTATTTGAGCTGTTGAATTTCGCGAAAATCAAGCCCGAGGAGCTTATCGCGGGCGCGGGAAAACCGCTTTCGTTCACGCTGAACGGCGAGAAAATCAGCCTTCACGGAAAGCCCGCAAAGCCTTCGGAAATCCTTGTAAACGGCTCGCTTGCTTCGCTCAACACGGTTGTCACAAAGGGCGACGAGGTTGTGATAACTCCCGCAAAGCGCGGTGAAAACGCTGCGGCGCACCTCTCGGATTATTTCAATCTTCAGTTAACGAAGGAATTTTGGGTGAACGCGTTCGGTGAAAAAACGCGCGCGGGAAAGTTTATTTTGCTCAACGGAAAAGAGACTTCGGGTGAGCGCAGAATTAACGATAACGATGAAATCGCGCTTGTTGAACGCGACACGCTTGGAAAGCTTCTGAAAGCGCTTGAAATCACGGACGAGGTCACTTTGAACGGCGAAAAAACGGACGGCTCGGAAATGCTCAAAAGCGGCGATGTAATCGAGCTTGCAAAGCTTAGTTTTGAGGTAAATCGTGTTGAAGAAGCGCCGAAAGTTCCCGAGAAAACCGAAGAACCGCGCAAAAACCCTGTTATCACGGTGAACGGTATCGAAACGCAGTTTACGCTTCGCGAGGACGGCAGAGCGCCGATTTTTCTGGACGTTGCGGCGGCTTTTTCCGATGACCCGACAAAGCTGCTCGCTCGCGCGGGAACAATCACGATAAACGGCAAAATCGCGCGTCTTGACGAGGAAATTCACGACGGCGATATAATTGTAATCGAGTAAAGGTTTTGCGATGAAAAAAATCATAAAAGCGGTATCTGCCGTGCTTTTGCTTGCGGGAATAACGGGCTGCGCGCGGATACCCGACTATTCGGGGATTTCCGAATTGCCCAGCGAAAGCACGGATTTTGAGAATTCTTCCGCGGAAATTTCGCAGATTTCGGACAAATTTTCCACGTCCGATTTCACGGTTATCAAGCAGAAATTCCTCTCGAAGCTCAACGCCGAGGGCGGTGTTTTCGAGGACGCTTCCGAGCGCACGGACGGCGAATTTGACGGAAAAGGCTTTCTCTCGTTCAAAGAGGGCGGGCGGCTTACGCATATCGTAAACGCAAACACGCCGCAGCTCTACCGCATTATCATCTCGGCGCGCTCGGAAAGCGGCGCGGCGGTGAAGCTCTACGTCAAGAAAAAGGCGGAGGGCGTGATTTATATTCCTGCGGCTGACGAGGAAAACGCGGAGTTTGAGTATTGCTCGGTGGATTCGATTTACCTCACGAGCGGCTCGAATACGCTGGATTTTGTTGTGGAAAAGGGAACTGCGGATATCGACTATATTCTTGTTGAAAATTCCGAGGCGGTGAGCGCGGACTGCTATCGTGTGGGAACTTCCGCGGTTAACCCTTCGGCAAGTCTGGAAACGGTCGGCGTGATGAAATATCTCGCGGAGGTTTACGGGAGCGGTGTTCTCGCGGCAGTAAACGTTTCTCTCGGCACAAACGCGGAGATTGACGCGATTTACAAGGCAACGGGGCGCTATCCCGCAATCCGTACAAGCGAGCTTGCCTACGCGACGCTTGATATCGAGGACTACACGCAAAAACTGCAAAAAGATGTAGGTCTTGCGCTGGATTGGGGGAAATCGGGCGGAATTGCATCATATAAATGGCACTGGTTTTCCCCGAACACAAAACATTCGGTTGACTCGGGCTCGTTTGATATGGAAGAAGCGCTTGATGTGAAAAATCTCGACGAGGTTGCGCTTATGGATGCGGACGAGCTGAAGCTGATGGTCGAGAACGGCTATTTGTCGCCGAATTTGGTTTCGCTGATAAACGATATCGACAAAATCGCGGTGGTGCTGAAGCAGTTCAGTGACGCGAAAATCCCCGTGATTTTCGAGCCCGTGCCGAACGCGGACGCGGGACTTTACTGGTGGGGCGACAGCGCGGAGTGCCACGGGAAGCTCTATCGGCTGATTTTCGACAGACTTTGCCGTTATCAGAAGCTCTCGAATTTGATTTGGGTGTGGAGCGGCAGCAGCGAGGAATTTTTCCCCGGAACAAGATACTGCGATATCATCGGACAAAGCATTTTCGAGAACTCAAACGCGTCCTTTGCGGGAAGATTTTCAGCGCTTTTCGACAAGAAAACCGATTTGCGCGACCTCGCGGGACGTGCTTCCGAACGGCGATTTTATGAAGCGCGACAACGCCTTGTGGCTATGGAGCGCGCTTGAAAGCGGGAAGTACGTCATCAAGGAAAACGGAGTTTTTTCTCCCGAATACAACTCGTTCTCCTCGCTTAACAACGCCTACAACAGCACGCTTTTCATAACGCGCGACGAGCTCCCCGACCTTGCAAAAGACGTGCTCGGTGACTTGA
>CAMEQX010000256.1 GCA_945933905.1 uncultured Clostridia bacterium | reverse complement strand
TCAAGCAGCGTTGCCATAAAATAGTCGAGATTTAGCATAAACATCTCGCGCATTCTGCGGTCATCGCCGCTCTCGCCGTCAAGGTAATCCACGCCGCTCAGGCACCTGTTATACTCCGATTTCACAAAACACTCCGCCTCGCCCGCACAAAGCGGTTTCTTCATCAAAAGCGCGCGCTCGGGCACACTTGTTGCCCACGGAAAGCCGTCGTAATACATCACTTCTTTCTTGTGATACCACGGATAGCCGCCGAAAATTTCGTCCGCGCACTCGCCGCTCAGCGCAACCGTGAAATCACGCTTTATCTCGCGGCAAAAGAGGTACAGCGAGCTGTCCACGTCCGCCATTCCCGGCAAATCCCTCGCATAAACCGCGTCTTCGAGAGCGTCTGCAAGCGCGGGTGTGTCAAGCTCAACGCCGTGATGCTCCGAGCCGATAAACTTTGCCATTTCGAGAACATACGGCGCGTCTTCGTCGGGCTGAAACGCGCTTGCACGGAAGTTTTCGCGGTTGTTTTTGTAGTCAATCGAATAGGTGGAAAGCGTTTTCCCCTGCCGCCTGAACTCCTCTGCGGCAATCGCCGAAATCAAGCTTGAATCCAGCCCTCCCGACAAAAACGTGCAAAGCGGTACATCGCTCACAAGCTGCCGCTTCACCGCGTCTGTTATCAGCATTTTCGTGTGCTCGGCGGTTTCGGTGAAGTTCTCGGTGTGCCGCTCGGCTTTCAAGTGCCAGTACCGCTTGATTTCAAGCCCTTTTCGCGAAAATGTTGCACAATGCGCTGCGGGAAGGTCGCGGATATCTCGGAAAACCCCGCTCCCCTTAAACCGCGCGGGTCCGACAAGCATAATCTGCGCCGCGCCGTCAAAGTCGATTATCGGCTTGATTTCGGGGTGCAAAAGCAGCGCATTCATTTCACTCGCAAACACAATTCCCACGTCAATTTCCGCATAAAACAGCGGCTTCACGCCAATTCTGTCGCGTGCGAGAAACAAGGTTTGTTCTCGGGAATTCCACACGGCGAACGCGAAAATTCCGTTGAACATCTCGACGCATTTTTCACCAAACTCCGCAAACGCTTTCAGCACAACCTCGGTATCCGAGTGCCCGAGAAACCCGTAACCACGCTCTACAAGCGACTTGCGGACTTCTTCGGTGTTGTAAAGCTCACCGTTGTAAATCAGCGTGAAATCACCGAAACTCATCGGCTGCTTTCCGTTTTCTATGTCAACGACAGCAAGCCTGCGGTGAGCAAGACCGGCGTTGTCATCAAAATAAAAGCCCTCGTCATCGGGGCCGCGCGGCGCAAGCAGGCTGTTCATCGTCCGCAAACGCTCTTTTTCAATCTTATTTTTGAAGTTTATTTCTCCCGTTATCGAGCACATAAAAAGCTCCTTTCCGAAACGACATTTCGGAGCAGAAACGCATTTCGCACCACTGCTCCGAATGCCAATTCAGCTTAATTTGCGGTTATATTCGCAAGTGTTTTCAGCAGTAAATTCACTTCCTTTTCGTTGTTGAAAATTGACGGAGAAAAGCGGATTGTCCCGCCGTCAATCGTGTTGATTTTCTTGTGAGCAAGCGGCGCGCAGTGCAGTCCGCCGCGCATATAAAATCCGTGCGACGAGAGCATTTCCGCGCCCTCCGCCGAGGTCAGACCGTCAATGTTGAACGAAACCACCGGCGAAAAACTCCGATAATTCTCGGGGGTGATTTCATTGTACAAGCGGATTTTCTTCAGCCGCCTTGCGTTCTCGCAAAACCGCTCGCAGAGACGGATTTCGTGCTTGTAAACCGCGTCGAGCCCCTTGTTTTTCACGAACTCAACGCCCGCTCCGAGCGCGATAATAGCGGCAGTGTTCAGTGTTCCGCTTTCAAAACGGTCGGGCGTGAAATCGGGCTGCAAAAGACTCTCCGAAGCACTTCCCGTGCCGCCCTCGATTATTGTCCGAAGCGGGAATTTTCCGTCCGTGAGCATAAGCCCTGTTCCCATCGGACCGTAAAGACCTTTGTGTCCCGCCGCGCAAAGTATGTTTATCCCGTCGCCGATGTTCAGCGGGAACACTCCCCCGCCCTGCGCCGCATCTACGATAAAGCAGACGTTTTTCCTTTTGCAAAGCGCCGCGAGCTCCTTTATCGGATTTCGCAGACCGATGACATTTGAAGCCGCCGTGCAGACAAGCGCCGTGGTTTGCGGCGTGAGAGCACGCTCGGCGTTATAAACCGTCTGCTCCTCGTCGGCGGTTGTTTCAAAGATTGTGGCACTCCCGCCGAATTCCCGCGCCGCCGCATAAACAGGACGAGAAACGGCGTTGTGTTCGATATCGCTCATCACGAAGTGACAGCCGCGCCGCGCCACACCTTTTATCGCGAAATTCAGCGCGGTTGTGCAGTTCAGCGTGAAGATTGTGTTCTCGGGTTCAGCACCGAAAAAATCCGCGCAGATTTCGCGGCTCTTATAGACAGCCTCGGCGGTTTTCACCGAAAAAGCGTGCCCCGAGCGCCCGGGGTTTGCGCCGTAAGCGCTCATAGCGCGCTGCCAGAGGCGATAGACCGACTGCGGCTTGGGGTAAGTCGTAGCGGCGTTGTCAAGATAAATCACAGGAAACACCGATTTCGCGCAGCAGAGCGCAAACCTCTGCTTTTTCGGCGCGGCTGTTCGAGAAACGCAGCGCAAACCCGCAGCCGCGCCCTTTGTTCACGTTCCGTTCAACAAAGCAGCGAATTCCGCGTTTCATCAAAAATGAACGCGCTTTTTGAGCTGCCGTGAAGGATTGCATTTGTATAGTAAAGTTCATAAAATTCTCCTTTGTGTATTTTTTGAGAAGTTCTCAAAACCGCGAAAGTTCACCTCTCGCATAAATTTCAAAATGCGGCAAAACCGCTCTGTTTCATTATATGCGTGGGAATTTTTGGTGACACAAAAAAGATTTTTTGAGAAATTTAAATTTTTTTGAAAAAAGTACTTGACAAAATTCGATTTGCGTGGTATAATAATCTAGTTGAATGTGGCGGCATAGCTCAGTTGGCTAGAGCACTTGGTTCATACCCAGGGTGTCATTGGTTCGAATCCGATTGCCGCTACCATTTCGGCCCGTTGGTCAAGAGGTTAAGACATCGCCCTTTCACGGCGGAATCATGGGTTCAATTCCCGTACGGGTCACCACATACTGTTGCTCACGAATGGCTTAACAGAGCCGTTTGTGAGCTTTTATTTTTTGCCCGATT
>CAMEQX010000255.1 GCA_945933905.1 uncultured Clostridia bacterium | reverse complement strand
ATATAACGCGTTTCGTGAGTTTCGTTTATCAAAAACTGCAGAGCCTCGGTGTACAAAAAGCTCTCCTCTTCGGTATGAGAAGCACGGTCGTTGTAATCATTGATAATTTGTTTGGCTTCATGTATGTTCATAATAACTCCTTTCTAATTTTCGATTTCATCTTGTTCAAGCCACTTTATAACATCTGATACTGTCGCGTTTTTAGGCTTAACATTAAGTTCAACAAGATAAATCGGAAGAGTTTTTCCTCTGTTTTCGTCAATTTCAATAATGGTTGCCAGGTCTCCTGTTGACTTTATCTTTACAGTATCGTAAAGTCTAAACATTATATTCACCTCATCATCATTATACCGCATTGTTCACCGTTTGTCAACCCGTGCAACAGAAAACAGTCCCCTTGACAAATTCTCTTGATTATGGTATCATTTTTATATTACCTATTTGGTCTTGATGAAAGGACAGAAAAATGAGCAGAAATCGCGCTTACACAAGGTATCAGAGAAGGTTTCATATCAGCAGGAAGAAACGCATTATCAAAGAGGTAGGCTGTTGGTTTACGAAGTTTAACGGTCAGTTGAGCAAGGGTAAAATTCATTGCTCGTGTTCACTTTGCAGATTGAAGTCAAGCGATGTGAAGAAAGCCGGAGACATTCGTCTTTCTGACGCAATGGATTTCTCAGAGAAAACAGTTTGACGCATTGCTTTTCCAATAGATTATAACTCAATATCAACAATATTTTAACTTACAATCTCGTGATATATTGAGCTTGCTATATAGCCTAGAATGCTTTTGAAATCTGGGTAATAACATCGAATTTTTAACTGTTTTTCAAGCTCGTTCAAACCGCGCGCATAACTTCGCCAATTCCATTTTCTCAATACTCTTAATATATAATCTCAAGACGCCGACTTTCGACGGTATTCTTTATATTCTTGTATATTTCGACAATTTTTATTTGATTAGCAATAACACACCTACGGAAATAATTTTATTAGCAGGAAACAGAAGGAATAGCTTATTCGGATGCGCTTCTGTGAGGGTTGTCCGTGGAAAGAAGCCGGAGTATTCCCTGCTGTGCGCTGAAGCTGATGATAAGCTGTCCGATGGTCAGCAGCTAAGAGCTATGAGACTGCGTGCTGGGCTTACTATCCGAGAGGCAGCAGAGATGGTTGAAATCTGCCGGCACACGCTGATGAATTATGAGTGTGGTAGGACTAAAGTCAAGGCACCCATCAAAAAGAAACTTGTGAGCCTATACCAAAGTTTGATTGATAGACAAAGATGCTTATCTGACCTTTTCTTTCAAATACATTTTACCGATTTTCAGCCCAGGAATAAAATTTACCCGTGAGAGTCAGTACAAAATCCAAAATAAACAAACCATTAACGCCTAACAAGAAGGCTTTCACTATTTTACCTCTCCGATAGTCACGCTTGTCATCTGTTTCATTCACACTCGTTCTTCGGCTTCAATCAATAAGGCTATACTCAATAGCCATATTGTTATACCCAGCTTCACAATAAAGCATTAAGTCAGAGGTTAAACCCCTGAAACCCCGTGCGCTTACTCACACGGTCAGCGCCTTAAACTACGAAACTCCAAAGTGGATTTGCACAGCGTCGGGAAGATAAAATCTTCCGCACCTCTTTTTTAAGTGGTAACACAGAAAAGGTAAAATTCCTTGATGTTAAAATTTACCACAGCAGAGCAGGAAGATAAAGCTCCCGACGCTGTAAATTTATCTTCTCTAACGCCGAGGTTGTCCACGATGACATTGAGCGTACATTCCCAAAAGTCAAGCACATAATGGTTCACGTTAATCCTGCGGATACAGACAACGAGAGCCGCATTGAACAAAATATCAATCAGCAAAACCGAAGAATCTATCAGTGAAAATTGCGAATACGAAAAACGGCCAAAGAATGAATCATCTTCTTTGGTCGTCTGTTATTATGGGAGACTCTAAAAACCGATTTGAAAAGTGAAAATGGGTATAGTGCGCTGGTGAATGCCTTTGTTACGCGGCATCCGTGCCGCGTTTTGGGCATTCACTTTGCGACATCGTGTCACCGAATGCTAGGAAAACCGACGAAGTAAGGCTTGATGCCTTACGAGGAGGTCAACACGATGTTGCAGAGCGAAATATCAAAGTGACGGCACGGACGCCGTCACCGCTAAATTTCGCTCGGTGACAGACGCAGGCAGTGTGCTATACACATTTTAACTCAAACAAGGTTTTTAGAGGTGACCTTATGATTATCTGCTTGACTTATGGGGATTTGCTGTTGATTATTCAGACTGTTTCAAACCTTTCCCAAAGTTTCTCCAATGCCCTTTTCTCAAACCGCGAAATGTAAGAGCATGAAACACTTCGTATGACATTGCGTTTTGCTTCACAATAATAACCCAATCTCCCGGTTCGTTCCTCCCTGCTATTCGAATTGTATCTCCAACCACGTTGAAAAAAGGGTGTACATTTCTGCACACCCGAATTTTTATTCAATTCCGAGGAATTTTTCGAGGATAATCAGCGCGTCCTTCGGGTTTATGAAGCCATCTTTGTTCACATCGGAAACAAGCGGATTTGCGCCCTTTTCAATATCAAGGAAGTTCTTGAGAACCGCAAGAGAGTCTTTGGGATTGATAATTCCGTCGTTGTCCATATCGCCGGGACGGTCGCTGAATTCGCAGAGCATTGCGACATAATCGCCCTTTTCGGTGACGTTGGTCAGGATAACCTTGCCGTCCTCGCCGAGCTTTGCACAAGTTACGAATACCAGCTTGCCGTCAACAGACTTGTAGAGGTTCGCAAACTTGCCTTTGTGTTCTTTCTTAAATGAGATTTCAAGGCTTGTAGGAATGCACGTATTGTTAATCTTGAACTGCGTTCCCTCAGTACCGCGCAAGCCGTCGGATTTCGTGCTTGTTGTCTTTATGAGTGTAAGGTCAGCCGCCGCGGGAGCTGTTATATCCGCACCTTCAACTGTCCAAGAGAAAGCGCTGTTGATAACGAGCTTAACATTGCTGCCCGTATTTGCAATGGACTTGATTACATCAACGGGAACTGTGGTGTTGTCGTTAAGAGTGATTGTTGTTTCAGAGCCGTTTGTGAGTTTCGCAAGGTCTGCCGCAACGTCGCTCCAGCTCTTTGCAGAGCCGCCGATTACGGGGTTTGTGCTTGTCGGGGTTGTCGGGTTGGTCGGGTTGGTCGGGTTGGTCGGGTTGGTCGGGTTGGTCG
>CAMEQX010000254.1 GCA_945933905.1 uncultured Clostridia bacterium | reverse complement strand
TGATTTCGATATAATGATAGCATCGGGCGGCGGAAGAATGAAGATTACAATGGACAGATATCAGGCTGATTGGGCAATGGTAGAGCGCGGCTGGAACACTCACGTTAAAGGCGAGGGCAGACAGTTCGCGTCGGCAGCCGAGGCTGTTGAAACGCTTCGCAGCGAAACCGGCGCAATCGACCAGGATTTGCCCGCGTTTGTTATCGCTGAAAACGGTGAGCCTGTCGGAAAAATCGTTGACGGCGACAGCGTAATCCTCTTCAACTTCCGCGGCGACCGTGCAATCGAGCTTTCTATGGCGTTCGACAACGACGAGTTCACTCAGTTTGAGCGCGGCGGCAAGCCCAACGTTTGCTATGCGGGTATGCTCGAATATGACGGCGATATGAAGCTCCCGAAGCGCTTCCTCGTCAATCCTCCTGAAATTCACGACACGCTCTCCGAGGTGCTTGTTGCGGCAAAGCTCAACCAGTACGCTGTTTCCGAGACGCAGAAGTACGGTCACGTCACGTATTTCTGGAACGGCAACCGCAGCGGCAAGTTCTCCGAGGAGCTTGAAACGTTCAAGGAAATCCCCTCCGATAACGTCAGCTTCGACCAGCGCCCGTGGATGAAGAGCGCGGATATTGTTGATGATTTGATTGAGGCAATCAAGTCCAAGAAGTACGATTTCCTCCGCTGCAACTTCCCGAACGGCGATATGGTTGGTCACACTGGCTCGCTTCAGGCAACGATTATCGGCGTTGAGGCGGTTGATATCGGTCTTGCGAGACTGATGAAGGTTTGCGATGAATACGGCGTGACAATGCTCATTACCGCTGACCACGGCAACGCCGACGAGATGCTTGAAAAGAACAAGAAGGGCGACATTCAGGTTCGCACGGCGCACTCGCTCAACCCCGTTCCGTTCATCATCTACGACAAGGACGTTAAGTACACCATCAAGGACGGCGAGTACGGTCTGTCAAACGTTGCGCCGACCGTTGTCAAGATGTTCGGTCTTGAAGCGCCGGCTTGCTGGCAAGAGAGTATGATTTAACAGCAAAATTGCATAAAAATGCGCTCCCGAGCAATTTCGGGAGCGTTTTTATTTATAATAAGGTTAGTTGTTCGGGTTCGTCAATCGTTTTCATAAACGAGAAAATCTCGTTCTGATTTCGGACAATGCCGTGTTTATCGCAAAATTCCGTGAAATACCGCCAAAGCTTGTCGCTGTTCGGGGAGGGGATTTCATAGCTGTTCCCGAAGCGCTTTGAGTATTTTTCCCGCAGCCCCGGAAAATGCCTGTCGAGCGCGGCGTAAAAATACTCGCGGTCGCCGCTCCGAAGCGTAAGTCCCATTCCGAACGACACAATCCCGTAAACACCCGCCTCGGAGATTTTTTCGAGCAGCGCGGCGAGATTTTCCACGGTGTCGTTGATGAACGGCAGCAGCGGCGTGAGCCACACGACAGTCGGTATCCCGCGCTTTTTCATCTCAGAGAGCACCTCAAGCCGTCTTGACGTCACGCAGACATTTGGCTCAACAATGCGGCAAAGCGTGTCGTCGGCGGTCGTGAGCGTCATCTGAACCACGGCTTTTGCTTTGCTGTTAATTTCTTCCAGCAAGTCGATATCGCGCATCACCAAGTCTGATTTCGTGAGCACAGCCGCGCCGAAATTGTACCTGTCAATAATTTCCAAGCACCGCCGCGTTATCCGCAAATCCTTTTCAATCGGGATATACGGGTCGCACATCGCGCCCGTTCCTATCACGCAGCGCCGCCGTTTCGCACGCAGAGCCGTTTCAAGCAGCTCGGGCGCGTTTTGCTTCACCTCGATATCCTCAAAAGCGTGCTGCATATTGTAGCAGTCGCTTCGCGAGTCGCAGTAAATGCACCCGTGCAAACAGCCGCGGTACACGTTTATGCCGTTCTTCGCGCTCAAAATCCCCTTCGCTTGTACAAAATGCACTTTCCTCACCTCGTTCACCGAGAATATCTCTATGAACATTATACAACAATCCGCTTTGTTTGTCAAGGGTTGCCTTAATAAATATAGTATAAAATCGCGCGAAAATACAGAATATAGTGATATTGCACAATAAATTATTAAAAAAATATCGCGAGTTTGTAAGATTTTTTTGTAAAAACCCTTGACAAAACGAGATAAATGTGATAAATTATAATTAGCACTCGGAGAGAGCGAGTGCTAAACATCAAACGGTCACGGAAAAAACGAAAGGTGGGAGCTCTTGTGGATACGCGTGGAATGAAAATTCTGACGGCGATTATCGACGAGTATATCAGAACGGGCGAGCCTGTCGGTTCAAAAGCTCTTGCCGAAACGCACGACCTCAAGGTGTCCTCCGCGACAATCCGCAACACAATGGCGGCTCTCGAGCAGGAGGGTTACCTCGACCACCCGCACACCTCCGCAGGACGCGTTCCCACGTTCAAGGGTTTTCGGTATTACATCGACAATCTGATGAACCCCGAGCCTGTCGCTGCGGAAAATATCTCGCGTATCGACGAGTTTTTCGATGAAAGCAGCCTCACCGATGACGCGATTATCGAAAGCGCCTCGACAGCACTCGCCGAGATAACGAAATGCGCGGCGATTTCCACAAATCACGCGTCAAAGTTCTCGGTGATATCAAAGGTTGACGTTATCCCGACAGGTCGGAGAATGTACGTTCTGCTGCTGATAACATCGAACGGCGCGATTAAAAACAAGGTCTGCCGAATGGAGTTTGACCTCACCGATGAGCAAATGCGCGGCTTCACGGAGTTTCTGAACGAGCATTTGCGCGGCGTGAACCTCGAAAATATGTCCGAGGAGTACGTTGAAAAGCTGGTTTCCGCGATGAGCAGCTATATGCTCTCGCTCTCGCCGCTTCTTCACGCGGTTTACGAGCTTTCTGCGGAAATGATGCGCGACAGCGTTGCCGTGAAGGGTGAAGCAAATCTTCTCGCGTGCAGCGATATTCCCGCTCAGGATGTGATGAAGTTCCTCGAGCAGAAAAGCCTGTTCCCCGAGATGATTGACGGAGCGCTTTCGGGAATTAACATAAAGTTCGGCGAGGAGGACGGAACGTTCGCGATATCAAACGGTGCGGTCGTGAGCGCGAGCTACTACAAGGACGGAAAGCCCGCGGGAACGCTCGGCGTTATCGGTCCTATGCGGCTGGATTATCGGAAGGTTATCCCGTATATCGAATATTTGAGCAAAAAAGTGCCGACTCTGCTTTCAGAAAGCGGGCGTTTGCAGATAGAAAGTGAGGAT
>CAMEQX010000253.1 GCA_945933905.1 uncultured Clostridia bacterium | reverse complement strand
GGATGGCAGACAGTGCTCCTGCGGCAGAAAGGGCTGCTTTGAGGCGTATTCCTCGGCAACAGGTCTTGTAAATATGACCAAGAGAGCCGCCGAAAAACACCCCGAAAGCATGATTAACAAGCTGATTAAAGAGGACGGAAAGGCAAGCGCGCGAACCGCTTATAAAGCGGCAAAGCTCGGCGATGAGGTCGGAAAAGCTGTTACCGAGGAGTATGTGAAATATCTCGCTGTGGGAATTGCCAATGTTATCAACACGTTCCAGCCCGATATTCTTTGTATCGGCGGAGGTGTGTGCAACGAGGGAAGTCTTCTCCTGAACCCGCTAAGAGAGGCGGTTTACAAGGAAATCTACTCCCGCGACAGCAAGAAAACCACTCGTCTTGCTATCTGTACCTTGGGCAACGACGCGGGAATTATCGGCGCAGCGATGCTTCATAAAGCGTAAAAAACGGTTTATCCGTAAAATAGAAAGGACAAAACAAAATGAGAAGTGATTTGATTAAAAAGGGCGTTGAGAAAACGCCTCACAGAGCGGTTTTGAAGTCGCTCGGAGTAATCGACAGCGAGATGAACAAGCCGTTTATCGCGGTTGTGTGCGCGGCGAGCGATTATGTTCCCGGTCATCAGCATCTGCACGAAATTTCACGCTACGTCAAGGACGGAATTAGAAACGCGGGCGGTGTTCCGTTCGAATTCTTCACAATCGGCGTTTGCGACGGTCTTGCGATGAACCACAAGGGAATGAGATACTCTCTTGCTTCGCGTGAGCTTATCGCGGACAGCATCGAGGTTATGCTCACGGCTCACCCGCTTGACGGCGTTGTTTTCATTCCGAACTGCGATAAAATCGTTCCCGGAATGGTAATGGCAGCGGCAAGAATGAACCTTCCGTCGATTTTTGTAAGCGGCGGACCTATGCTTCCCGGCTGCGTTCAGAACAAGAGAGTCGGTTATTCCGAGATTTACGAGGCAATCGGACAGTATTCAAACGGTGAAATCGGCGATGATGTTATCAAGGATTATGAGGACAACGCTTGTCCCTCGTGCGGCTCTTGCTCGGGAATGTACACGGCAAACTCGATGAACTGCCTCAACGAGAGTATCGGTATGTCGCTGCCTTTCGGCGGAACCGAGCCCGCAGTTACCTCCGCACGCAGACGTATCGCAAAGGAAACAGGCGAACGCGTTGTTGAGCTTGTAAAGCAGAACATTCGTCCGCTTGATATCCTCACCAAGAAAAATATGGAAAACGCACTTGCTGTGGAAATGGCAATCGGCGCTTCTTCCAACACCGTTTTGCATCTGCTTGCAATCGCTCACGAGGCAAAGGTTGACATCAGCCTTGACGATATCGACCAAATGAGCAGAAAAACACCGCAGCTCGCGAAGCTGAACCCCGCGTCCAGTGTTTTCATCACTGATTTGAACGCTGTCGGCGGTATTCAGACGGTTATCAAGGAGCTTGCAAAGGGCGGTCATATTCACGAGGACGTTTTGACGGTAAGCGGCACTCAGGGCGACAGAATTAAGGCTGCGCGCGAGGCTGACGGCGAGATTATACATAAGCTCGACAATCCGTTCAGACAGGACGGCGGTATCGCAATCCTTTCGGGCAATCTTGCTGTTAACGGCTCTGTTGTCAAGCAGGGAGCGGTTAAGCCCGAGATGATGGATTTCACCGGTACTGCAAGAGTTTTCGACGGCGAACAGCCCGCGTGCGACGCAATTCTCGGCGGTGAAATCAAGGCTGGCGACGTTGTGGTAATTCGCTATGAAGGTCCGAAGGGCGGCCCCGGAATGCCCGAAATGCTTGCTCCCACAGCGGCTATTGTAGGCAAGGGACTTGACGGAAACGTTGCTCTTATCACGGACGGACGCTTCAGCGGCGCTTCTCGCGGCGCTGCAATCGGTCACGTTTCACCCGAGGCAGCCGAGGGCGGTCTTATCGCGTTTGTTGGCGACAAAATCCACATCGATATCCCGAACCGTTCGCTCACGCTGCTTGTTGACGACGCTGTTCTTGAGGAGCGCAAGAAGAAGGGAATTCTTCCTCCGAAGGAGCTTGACGGTTATCTCAAGCGCTACGCGAAACTGGTTACATCTTCCAATACCGGCGCGGTTTTCGAGGACTGATGACACAGCGTATAGCTGACAGTCTGCCGCTTAGGGAGAAATTTTATGGAATTACTTATTGTCTTGGCTTGGTTTTTACTAATATTTGTAATACCTCCATTATTATTTCTTTACATCATTGAAGGTAAATTTTACCGTGATTATGCGAGGCTGTCAGCAAAGCGCTTGTTGAAAGGAAAAGAACTCAAAAGGTGGTGGGCGTGGGACGCTGCCAAAAAGCATATTATGCAGCACGGAAGCTATGATGAACGCAGATATTTCTATGAACGGGGTATTGAGCTTGGGTATTTGCTCATACCTTCCTTGGAGCTGTCTCCGATAAATCCCGATTGGACTGCCATAAACGAACTGTCCGAAATGAAGATTTTTCCTTTCAGCGATGAGGGAGAGAAGCTTTCTTATTCCAAGAGAACCGGTTTTCGCGATTATATAACGCTGTATGTTAATAAATCCGATTATAACAGCGATACCCTAAAGCTAATCGAACTGCTTAATCAAGACGTAATTTGGTTTTACAGGCACAACAATGAATGGTATTGGGGTATTTTTCTTGATGTTTTCCTGAAAAAGAAGTACCCGAAGCTTTCGGATTACAGCGTCGAGAAGATTATAGAAACGCGTTATGAATCATCGTGTGATTGAACTCTGTGCGGTTTTCGAGGACTAATCCCATAAACAACAACGCCGGCTGCGAAAAACAGTCGGCGTTATTTTTATGTAGTTATGCAGCTAAATCAAAGCTCCTTGATGATTTCGCCCATAAGGTTCGGGGTAGCGCTGATTGCGTTTGCCTCATCGGTGTCGATATGCATAGCGTCTGCGAACTTGTCGCTAACTCTTACAACAACATCGCCGAGAATTGCCTCTCTGCCGTTGGTCTTGCACTTAACCCAAACAACGTCCTTGTTCTTAACGCCGAGCTTTTCAGCGGTTTCGGGAACGAGGTGAATGTGGCGCTTTGCAACGATAACGCCTTCCTTGATGGTAACTTCGCCTGCGGGACCGCGGAGTGTGCAGCCGGGAGTGCCTGCGGTGTCGCCGCTCTCACGGATAACAATGTCAACGCCGATAGAACGTGCATCTGTTGCCGAAAGCTCAACCTGGTCAGCGGGGCGGCACGGACCGAGAATAGAAACGTTT
>CAMEQX010000252.1 GCA_945933905.1 uncultured Clostridia bacterium | reverse complement strand
TAACCAATCCTAATGCAGACCGTGTTGAGATGGCAAAATCTCTGTTTGGAATAATACCTACCGATATCACCGTAGAAGAAGCGCGTGATGAAAGGTTAAACGATAAATGATAGTATTTGATGCTTGCCTAAAATTCACGGAAATACAAAAACTGAAAAAACAACAGCTCTGCCGGAAAAGCAGAGCTGAAATTTTGTATAGTATTAAAAAAACAAATTTTTTAGGGTGTCCTGATGACTATTACAGGCGAGTTGCATATATTGAAAATGACGTGAAATTGCATATCTAAACGCGCCCGTTCGGCAGCATTGAGGAAAGCAGTTAGATGATTTTTATCGTCGAATAATATTATTTAAGGACAATATAATTTACCGCTGGGAACAGAAAATTTTAGCAAGTGTACCCAAAACTGTACCCAAGACGCTGTTCCCAACGAGTTTCGGACAAAAAGAAAAACCGCTCAACCCTGATGGTTAAGCGGTTTGTTGTGGCACGCCAGGAGGGATTCGAACCCCCGACCCTCTGGTTCGTAGCCAGATACTCTATCCAGCTGAGCTACTGGCGCTTTTTTAACAACAGTAATATTATAACACTTCGGATTTGATTTGTCAAGAGGAAATTTGAAAAAAATTATAAAAAGGGACAAAAATGGCAGAGAAAAATTTCGTCATTTTCAACAAAACCCGCATTCCAAAGCGGTTTTTCGGGAGTTGTTTCAAAAAAATTCAGTTCATCGACAAAATTTTTCGGAAAAAACATTTGCATTTTGTGTCAAATAATGGTAAAATGGTGTTAAGAAAGTATAAAGGACTGCTTGAGGGGTGATTTTATGACGAAAGAAGAATATGAAGGGTGCGAAAAACTCAAGGCAGATTTCGGTGAACTTGTGGCGGAGCTTCGCAAAAAGCGCAACCTGACGCAAGAAATGCTGTCCGAAATTTCGGGGATTTCCGAGGTGTATTTGCGGCGGATTGAGCGCGGAAACTGCACGGTGACGTGGGTTATTTGGCTGACGCTTTGCACGGCGCTTGGGGTTGACATCGGTGAAATTCAGCGAAAATTCATTCTCCTTCACATACAAGAACGCGCCAAAAATCTCGGAGTTGAGCTTGGATACATATTAGAATGAAAATCACGAAACCCGTGCGGGAAAAGGCACGGGTTTTTGTTATTTTGTGCAATTTAACCAAAGCCGCTTTTCAACAGGATGTTTCTGACAAAATTTTCCTTCTCAAGAACCCGCAGTAACGTGACAACATAAGCCAAGCTAACCGCAGCAACCCGCCTTCTCGGGCAACACCAAGCCGAAAAATCCGCAGCAACCCGCCTTCTCGGGCGATATCAGATTACGATTGACGCATCACCCCGCGGCTTTTGGCAATTTCGTGCGAAGTGCGAAATTGCCAAAAACGCAAGGAGGTCGGCCCCAAGGACCGACCTCACTGGAGCTGATAATCAGAGTCGAACTGATGACCTCATCCTTACCAAGGATGTGCTCTACCAACTGAGCTATATCAGCAAATTTAATTTCTGTAATTGCAACGATATTATTATACCACGTTGATTTCGATTTGTCAATAGGTTTTGAAAAAAATTTTGAATAATTTTGTCGAGCGGATATTTGGTGTTGATTTTTTGGCAGAAGTATGCTATAATAAATAAGAGTTTGGTTTTTTCGGGAGATGATTTTGTGAAACCTGTGAACATTGGCTTTGGAAATATCGTGAACGAGGACAGGATTGTCGCTGTGGTGAGTCCCGAGGCGGCTCCGGTGAAGCGAATTGTCCAGCTCGCGAAGGACAGCGGTGCGGCTATTGACGCGACCTGCGGGCGAAAAACGCGCTCGGTTATCATCTGCGACAGCGGTCACGTCGTGCTCTCGGCGCTGCTCCCCGAAACGATTGCGGGCAAGTCATCGCCGAAAGATGTTCCCGAGGATTAGTTCATTAAAGACAAGTGACAAAGAGGTAAAATATGGAAAAAGGACTTTTGTTTGTTGTTTCGGCACCCGCGGGCTGCGGCAAGGACACGATTTTGGCTGAACTTTTCAAGAAAACCGACAAGGCGGGCTATGCGGTTTCCGCGACTACCCGTGCTGCGCGCGAGGGCGAAATTGACGGTGTTCATTACCATTTTTTGACAAGAGAAGATTTCTCCGAGAAAATCAAGCGCGGCGAGGTGCTTGAATACACCGAATACTGCGGGAATTTCTACGGCACTCTGAAAAAAAGCGTGGACGACCTGATACTCTCGGGCAAGGACGCCGTGCTGAAAATCGAGGTTGAGGGCGCGATGAACATTAAAAAAATGTTCCCCGTGGCTTGTCTTGTGTTCATTTTGCCACATTCGCTTGAAATTCTCGAGAAGCGCCTGCGCGGTCGCGGCACGGAAACCGAGGACAAAATCCGCGAGCGCACTCTCCAAGCCAAAAACGAGCTTGCGTTCGCGAAGAATTACGATTATCTCGTGGTGAACGATGATTTGAGCGAGGCTGTCGAGGACGTTCTCGCGGTGTTCAGAGCGGAAAAGCTGCGCCGTGAGCGCCGCGCGGGGCTTGTCGAGCGCATTTCGGGGGAGAATTGAGTTGATTGCGAGAGTTGCCGCGGAGAACGCGCTCTACTCGTTCGACAAGCTGTTTTCCTACGAAATTCCCGCCGAGCTTTCGGGCAAAATCCGCGCGGGAATGCGGGTTGTCGTGCCGTTCGGAAAGGGATCGAAAAAGCGCGTGGGACTGGTTTTCGAGGTCGGTGAACCCGAGGAAAACGCGAAATTGAAGCCGATTTCCGCGGTCATTGACGAGGAGCCGATTATTTCAGACGAGCTGCTGCGGCTCTGTCGCTGGCTCAAGGAGAACACCTTCTGCACTTATTTTGACGCGTTTCGGTCGATTTTACCCGCGGGGCTGTCCTATTCGCTCAAGCACCGTTTTGAGATGAACAAAAAAGCTCCCGAGGACGCGCTGTCCGATGAAGAAAAGTCGCTTGTGAAGGCTCTTGAGGCGGCGGGGAAGTCCGAATTGGAGACGCTTTACGCCGAGAATAAGGCGAAAATCAACGAGCTTGTCAAGCGCGAAATTCTCACGGAAACCGAAATTCCCGAGCGGCGCGTGGGTGATGAAGTGAACGTAATGGTGCGGGTTTGCGAGGATTTTGACGAAACGCAAAAGCTCACGCCCAAGCAAAAAGCCGCCGTGGAGTTCGTCCGCGCAAACGATTCCGCCTCGATAAAAGAGGTGTGTTACGCGTGCGCCGCGACAAGTTCCGTGGTGAACAGG
>CAMEQX010000251.1 GCA_945933905.1 uncultured Clostridia bacterium | reverse complement strand
GCCGCCGTTTTCGAGGATTTTCGCTTTGAGGTCGGCGTTTTCCGCAGGGTGATTTTCCAGCACCCCGCACCCCACAAACGCAAGCGTTCTCCCGCCGGCTTCAAGGCAGGCGTTGTGAGCGGCTTTGTCGGTTCCGAGAGCCATTCCGCTCACGATAACCACTCCCGCTTTCGCCAGCGGCTTCACGAGGTAATCGGTGACGGAAATCCCATAATCCGACACATTCCGCGTTCCCACAACCGTGAGCAAGGGCGCGCGGTTTAGCCCCTCGGCGTTGCCCAAAGCGAACAGCACCGCGGGCGGATTTTCGATTTTTCGGAGATTTTCGGGATAATTTTCGCTCTCGTAGGAGATTATCGAAACGCCGCTTTTTTCGCAAAACGCCGCGAATTCCCGAACCGTACCGAGCCTTATCGCTTTAGCGCGGGAAATCTCGCCCGCCGTTATCGTTGAGTCGCGCCCGTCACGGATTATCACGCCCGCCTTCGCCGCGTTGAAGCC
Organism: uncultured Clostridia bacterium; assembly: GCA_945933905.1. Taxonomy (GTDB): domain Bacteria; phylum Bacillota; class Clostridia; order Oscillospirales; family Ruminococcaceae; genus CAG-115. The sequence goes on along the minus strand of CAMEQX010000251.1, from coordinate 2,782 downwards.
GCACTCCGCGAGGATTTTGCTCAGGCGCGGGTTGTTCGGCTTCATCACCATCGTGAGCCAAAGCCAAATGTCAACGTTGTCGGACAAGATAATCACCTCCGATGTTTTCGGTATCGCCGAGAGTAGTGCAGAGCCGCAAGTTTTCGACCGGCGGCTCAAAGCAGTTATTCAATGACATAATGCTATTATTGTTTTCTTGCAGCTGCCAGAATTTCTGCCATCCATTCATCTTCATCGGGAAACATCGGAACATTTGGGTCATCTATAAGCATTGTGTTTCCATACCATTTAGGATTAAAAGGAGTTTTAAGCGCTAAAAATTCTGCAAGTTCAGGGCTGCCGTGTTTGGACACCATATTAAACACGGTTTTTGCCGCAAATTCATTGCCCACACGACGTTGGTCATGACCTTCTATCATCCATTTTTTTAACAATGCCGGCATAGTACTCTTGAGATATTCAAGAAAACCCGGGTCTTTTACACTATGTGTAAGTATATAGTTCTCAAATTTCTTGAAGTCATCATCAGGTATAATCCCTAACTTGTAGGAGGTTCCAAATGACATTCCGCCTTCACCAAGTGAAAGACCATAATATTCCTGCATAACCTTGCAGAGTTTGTGTCTTATACACGAATCGTAAACTTCTTCGGGAATGTTATTTACATCATACCAAAGTACCTTGAAAAAAACATCACGCGGACTGACAAATTCCCATTTGTCATCGGATGTAACAGTTTCTTCGGTGTTATATTTTTCTTTATAGCCACATTCCGAACACTCGTGATAAAACTTGGTTATCGTCTTTGTGCCTGTGGTTTTTACATGCGTCGAACCGCTGTTTCCAAGAAAACCCACTAATTCATTGTCAATGATATGCGATGCTTCCGAATAGTTCATTCCTAATTTTTTCCAGCATAAATCATAGTCAAAACCCATTGATACGACATCGTGCGTTTCAACGATTTCTACTTTTTCAGTAGAAGATTCGGTATATGGGTTTTTCCAGATATGACCGTCGCGTGTACAGTTATGAGAAACATTCGGGTCATATTTTCCACACCAAATGCATACACCGTTTTCATATTCGTGTGTAGGTTTTCTGCTGAGTTCATACCCACATATCCGACATTTGGTTATTTCCATCAAACATTCAGGGTGCGGACGTTTAACTGTTTCAGTAAAGAAAATATGTTCGCAAGCAGGCTTTGACGAACTCGAAACAGGTTTCGATGAAGAACTTGTAGGCTTATTTGTAGAAGAAGAACTTACAGGCTTTTCTACGGGCTTTGTTGAAGAACTTGACGAACTGCTCGAGCTGCTTGAAACAGGCTTTTCGGTTGTCGATAAACTTGAGGCGCTTGACGAACTTTCAACGGGCGCGGACGAGCTTGCCGTGGTTGATGAATTTTCTTCCACGCTTGTCGAAACGCTTGAAGAAACGCTTTGGGACGAGCTTTCCGTGGAAGAAACGGTTTCGGACGATATCTCTGCGGAAGCCGCGGAACTCGTGCTTTCGTTTGCGGTGTTGTTCGAGCAGCCCACGAGCAAAAGCGCAGTGACCGCGATTGCAATAATTTTTTTCATTGTCATTACCTCCAAATGTTTGATATATTTCATTATATCACATTTTTCTCGTTTTGTAAACAACTTTTTTGCTGCGGTAAACTCAATTCAAGCACAGGACAAGACAATCAAACTTTCAGCACCATCGAAGAATAACCTTCGAGCGTAAGTCCGCCGAGCCCGACTTTTTCTCCCGTAAAGAGATTTTCCGCTTCGCCGCCCATATTGAGATTAAACGTGAAGGGAGCCGCGTCCGCGTTTATCACGGTGACAAGCGTTTCGCCGTCAGCAGAGCGCGAGAAAGCGTACTGTCTGTTGGTGAGCTGAACCTGCTTGTAGTCGCCCATAGCGGCAGCAGGGTGATTTTTCTCGATATCGGAAAGCTTGCCGATAAGCTCCGTCAAATCGCGCAAGCCCTCGTTCTTCATCTTCTCGAGGTTGAACTCGGGGCGCAGCACGTCATCTCCGCCGCCGCGCTTGTCGCCCTCGATACCAAACTCGCTTCCGTAGTAAACCGACGGAATGCCCGGCATCATAAACATCAGCGTGTAAATCAGCGGAAGATGCTCCTTGACCTTCAGAATGGAAGCAACACGCGTTACATCGTGGTTATCGACAAAGGTGTAGAGGTGCTTTCCGCGGTAAATGCACCAGTTCTCCGAGCCAAACTGACGGTTAATTGAGTGCGCGATTTCAAACATATTCATATCATTGAAGCTGGAGAAAAGCCCCTTGTAGCACTCGTAGTTCGTCACGCTGTCAAGCATCTGGTCGTTTGCCCAGCGGTTGTAGTCGCCGTGAAGCGTTTCGCCGAGCAGGAAAAAGTCCTCGGAGAGCCACTTGCAGTGCCCGCGAAGCTCCTTGAGGAAGTTTTCGTCAAGGCAATATGCAACGTCAAGACGCAGTCCGTCAATGCCGAATTCGTTCTTCCAAAACGTGATTGTGTCCTTGAGATAACCCTTTACATCGGGATTGTAGAGATTGAGCTTAACAAGCTCGTAGTGCCCTTCCCAGCCCTCATAGTAAAAGCCGTCGTTGTAGGGGCTGTTGCCGTCGCGAAGGTGGAACCAGTCCTTATTTGCGCTCGAGAATTTGTGCTCGCGGACGTCCTTGAACGCCCAGAAATCGCGCCCGACGTGATTGAAAACGCCGTCAAGAACAACCTTTATCCCGTTCTCGTGGAGAGCCGCGCAAACCTTCTTGAAATCGTCGTTTGT
>CAMEQX010000250.1 GCA_945933905.1 uncultured Clostridia bacterium | reverse complement strand
TTTCTGCTGCTTTCGCATTTCCATTGTTTCCGTGGTGACAAGGTCGCCGCGGGTATGGAAGATGATGTCGTCCTCGGAAACATCGGGCTTGACGAACTTGTTGACGTGCTCGGAAAACCTTTCAACCTCGGCTGTATCGGCGGTATCGGGGTTAAACGGCTGAACCTTGTTTTTCTCGTAGAGCTTGACGTCAGCCGCCCTGTCGATATCGCGGGCAACGCGCGCTTCGTATTCCTGCTCGGTGAGCTGTCTTGCGGAGCGTGTTTCCTTTTCATCGTCCTCGATGTTGATTTTCACGGGCTTTCTCGAGTCAAACGCCGCCGAAATATCGCGCTGTAAACGCTCCTCGGACTGCTTCTCGGAGAGCTGCCGCGCAATCGAATTGTCGCGCTTTTCAGGCATTCCCGTGAGTATTTGCGTAACGCTCAAATCCTGTTTAGAGCGCGGTTTTTCGGGCTTTTTCTGCGTGCCCGTGAGAATGGGCTTGCCGTCCTTTTTGCGAAACGAGTCAACCTCGTTGAGAATATCGTCTATATCGTAGTTTTTTCTTGCCATCTATTTTACCTCCATCAAAGAGACCTGTATTTGACGATTTCGTACATCAGAATTCCCGCGGAAACCGACGCGTTGAGGGAGTTCACCCGTCCAAGCATCGGCAGCGACACCACCATATCGCACGTTTCGCGGACAAGTCTTGACAGCCCGAAGCCCTCCGAGCCGACCACGAGAGCCACGCTCCCCGAGAAATCGACCTTATCGTAAGGCTTTCCGTCCGCTTCCATTCCGTAAACCCAGACGCCTTGCTTTTTGAGCTGCTTTATCGTATCGACAAGGTTTGACACGCGCGCTACCTTGACGTAAGCCGCAGCGCCCGCCGAGGTCTTGAAAACGGTTGAATTGAGCGAAGCGGAGCGCCTTTTCGGGATAATCACACCGTCTGCGCCCGCAGCCTCAGCCGTTCTGATAATCGCGCCGAGATTGTGCGGGTCGGCGATTTCATCTGCGATGATGATAAACGGCGGCTTGTCCTTCTGACGCGCGTTTTCGAGGATATCCTCAACCTCGCAGTAATTCCCCTCGCAAAGCTCGACAGCCACCCCGCCGTGCTTTTGAGTGCCGGTGAGCGCGGTGAGCTTCTCCTCGGCAACCTGTTTTATCAGAACGCCGCGCTTTTTCGCCGCGTCTATGATACTTCCGAGGCTCGCGTTCTTTTGAACGAAAAGCGAATCGATTTCCTTATCCGACCGCAGCGCTTCCATAACGGCGTTTTTTCCGTAAATTATCTGTTTTTCAAATGTTTCCATAATTTTCCTTTATTGCCTTATATATTAAAATCATACATTCTTTATTATAACATATTTTTAATAAGATTTCAACAGTAAAAATATGTAAGATTTATAAAAATTCGTGAAAAAAACTGCCGTTTACCATTGCAATTTTCACAAATTTATGGTAAAATATAGAATAGATGTTAAATCTACAAGTCAAAATTGTGAGGATTTTTTATGTTCAGTAAGATAAACAGCGTGGGGCTTTTCGGGCTGAACGCGTTTCCCGTGACGGTTGAGTCGAGCTTTTCTCCGGGACAGCCGAATTTCGATATCGTTGGAATGCCCGATATCGCCGTTCAGGAGAGCAAAGCGAGAATTCGCGCGGTGCTTGGGCAGCTTGATTTGAAGCTGTTAAACGGCAAAGTCACCGTAAATCTCGCGCCCGCAAGCGTTCGGAAAATCGGCGCGATTTTCGATTTGCCGATAATCATTGCGCTGATGAAAACAGGCGGCGTTATTCAAAGCGACTGCTCGGACTGCGCGTTTATCGGCGAGCTTTCGCTTGACGGCACGCTTTCTCAGATAAACGGCGCGCTCGGAATGACGATAACCGCCTCGCAGAACGGTATCAGGCGCATTTTCCTCCCGAAAGCAAACGCGAAGGAAGCGTCCGTTGCCGAGAACATCGAGGTTTATGGCGCGGAGCATATCACGCAGATTGTTGAATTTTTGCGGCACGGAACGGGGCTTTCACCCGAGCCGCGCTACATTCCGTCAGCCGAAGAAGCCGTTCGGAAAATGGGCGATTTCGCCGATGTTATGGGGCAAGTCGCCGCGAAAAAGGCGATTGAGGTTGCCGCGGCGGGCTCGCATAATCTGCTGATGATAGGGCCGCCCGGTTCGGGAAAATCAATGCTTGCAAAGCGAATTCCGTCGGTTCTGCCGAAAATCACGTTTGAAGAAAGCATCGAAACCACGCAGATTTACTCGGTTGCGGGCTCAATCAACCCGAGCGAGCCGCTTATCACAACGCGCCCGTTTCGCTCTGTGAGCCACACCGCGAGCGCTGTCGGGCTAATCGGCGGCGGAAGCGCTGCCCGAGTTTGACAGGCGGGTTCTCGAAACGCTCCGACAGCCGCTTGAAAACGGCGAAATCACGATTTCACGCGCGTCCGGCTCGGTGAATTATCCGTGCGAGGTGATGATGGTTGCGGCGATGAACCCGTGTCCGTGCGGGAATTTCGGCAATCCGCTGAAAAAATGCACCTGCTCGGACAAAATGGTGACGGGATATCTCAACAAAATCTCGCAGCCCGTGCTTGACAGAATTGATATTCAGATTGAGGTTCAGCCCGTGAAATACGACGACCTCTACAAGCGCGTGAAACAGGAAAGCTCCGCTGCAATCGCCGAGAGGGTGCAGCGTGCGCGGGATATTCAGGCAAAGCGCTTCAAGGGCACGCAAATCAAGTCAAACAGCCGCATCACGCCCGATATCATCGCGGACGTGTGCGCGATGTCGCCCGACGCCGAGGAAACGCTGCGCGGCGCTTTCGAGAAGCTCGGGTTGTCCGCGAGAGCTTACGACAGGATTTTGAAGGTCGGGAGAACTTGCGCTGACCTTGACGGAAGCGAGAAAATCGAGAAAAACCACATTTTTCAGGCAATCGGTTTCCGAAGTCTTGACCGCAAGTACTGGAACAGGTAAAATTTTACATATTTTTGAGGAGAATTGATTGATGAACAAAAGAAGCTGCGGCATTTTAATGCACATCACCTCGCTGCCCTCGCCGTACGGAATAGGCACGATGGGCGTTGAGGCGGAGAAGTTTGCGCGCTGGCTGAAAAGCGCGGGGCAGAGCTACTGGCAAGTGCTGCCGACGGGACCTACCGGCTTCGGTGACTCGCCGTATCAGCCGTTTTCGTCATTTGCGGGAAACCCGCTTTTGATTGACCTTGACGAGCTTTGCGACCAAGGCTTGCTGTCGAGAACGGACTGCGAGAATGCGGATTTCGGCGCTGACCCCGATATTGTTGATTACGATAAAATCAGCAAAA
>CAMEQX010000249.1 GCA_945933905.1 uncultured Clostridia bacterium | reverse complement strand
GCACAACCTTATTGAATTTGAACTCACGGAAAGCGAGGATTATCACAATCAGGACGCTATGCGGGATATCGTCGATGAGCTTTCCACGCTGCAAATAAAGTCCTCAATCGATGATTTCGGCACGGGCTATTCTTCGCTGGGAATGTTAAGCTCGCTGAAGCTCGACGAGCTGAAGATTGACAAGAGCTTTATCCCGCTCAACACCACGGACGAAAACTCCAAGAGTATGCTTATGCTCAAGGGTGTTGTGAGTCTTGCGAAAAGTCTCGGGCTGACGATTGTAGCCGAGGGCGTCGAAACCCCCGAGCAGCTCGAGCTTCTCAAAAAGCTGGACGTCGATATAATTCAGGGCTATATCTTCGACAAACCGCTCACGGAAAGCGATTTTATTGCGAGAATAAAGAAAAAGACTTATTCGGTTTAGAGGTCACCTCTAAAAATAAAAAGGAGCAGAGCGATGATAAAAACATCATTTGGCGTCGGAAGAAACTCCGAAAACCCGCAAGACTGCGTTGAAGAAGCGGTCAAGGATTTCCGAAACCCGAAAATAATCTTCTTTTTCTCGGGTGAAAAGCACTTTCGCGAATATGCCCGTCTGATAAACGAAACCTTCCCGACAACAATCTGTATGGGCTGTACGGCTTACCGCACGACAGACGCATCGGGTACCGAAAAGGACGTGCTCAAGGCTGTCGCAATCGAGGACGGCGTGATTTGCGCGGCGGGAGTTATCGAAAAGGCGGACAATCTCGCACTGGAATATTCCGACAGAGTTCGGCAAAGTCTCAAAGAGGTCGGCGAGACAAAAAACACAATTTGCGTGGAATTTACAATCCCGTTCAAGCGTGCCGAGGAATACGCGCTTATGGCTTTAAACAGCGTTTTGCTCCGAAACGAGATTTCCGTTGTCGGCGGCACCGCGGCAAATATCGAAGCAGACGCGGCTTCTTCCGAGGAAGCGTATGTTTCGCTCAACGGTGAAATTTATCGAAACGGCTGCGTTTATGCGCTTATACATAATATCGAGGGGAAAATTCTGCTTTGCGGCGAGAATATCTACGTGCCGCTCACGAATAAGTCCTTCACCGCCACAAAAGCAAACAGCATCACCCGCACGGTTATGACGTATAACGATATCCCCGCGGCTGACGCTTATGCGGGAGAGCTTGGCATTTCGCGCGAGGATATCCCGAAATATATTTTCCACAACCCTATGGGACGGCGCGAGGGCGAGGAGGTTTATGTCACCGCAATTCAAGGCGTCGGCTCAAACGGAAGTATGAAGCATCACGCGCGCGTTTATGAAGGCACGAAAATGATGGTGATGAAAGAGGGCGACTATAAGGCAATCACCGACCGCACGATTAAAGGCGTGCTTTCGGAGATTGAAAATCCGTCGCTTGTGATGATTTTTCACTGCGTTGCGAGAACAATGCTTTTCGAGGAGGAAAACTATCTCGATGAATACAGCAAAAAACTCGCCGCTGCTTTCCCGAGGTTAATCGGCTTCTCTTGTCTCGGAGAACAGCTCGGGACAAAGAATTTTAACCACACAATGCTGCTGGCGGTTTTTGAGTAAAAAAGCGCGCGGCTTTGCAAAGGATAGTGCCTATGAAAAAAATCGGACTGGTCGGAGGAATAGGTCCCGCGTCAACGGTGGATTATTACCTCGGCTTAATTGAAAAGGCACGCGCGGAGTTTGGGGAGAATTTTTACCCCGAAATCGTTATCGACAGCGTAAATCTCGCCGAAGCAACCGGATTTTTCGCGAAAAATGATTTTGACGGAAACGCGCGGCTTATGCTGAAAAGTCTCGGCAATTTAAAGGCAGCGGGCGCGGAAATTGCCGCACTGACCGCAAATACCGAGCATATTGTCTGGGACAGAATTTCCGATAAATTTGAAATCCCCGTTGTGAGCATTGTCGAGGCAACCGCAGCCGAAATTCTCCGAAAGGGTTTCAAGAAAGTGCTGATTTTGGGGACAATTTTCACGATGAAAAGCGGACTTTACGAAAAACCGCTCGCCGAGCGCGGTATAACGCCGATTTTGCCCTCGGACGAGGACAAGGAGAAAATCGCAAATCTGTTTTTCCCGAACCTCGAAAACGGGATTGTCGTGCCCGAGGACAAGGCGAAAATGCTGGAAATTGTCGGGAAAATCGTTCGCGAAAAGGGCGCGGAGGCGGTGCTGCTCGGGTGCACGGAGCTTCCGCTGATGATTAAGGACGGCGACCTTGACGTGCCGCTCTTCAACACCACGCAAATCCACATCAACGCGATTTTTGACGCGGCAAAATAACGCAGAAGGCTCTCGGGACGAGGGCTTTTTTCGCGGGGTTTCGGCTTTTTCAGCGGTAAAAGCTCACAAATCGGCGAGATTTTCGAGGTCTTTGGCGGGAAAACAACCGCGCGGACGGTTTCGCGGGACTTGTGATTTTGGCAGAAATTCCCCCAAATCCGCGCGAATTTTGCCCTTTTCAGCGGTAAAATCTCCAAAATCAACGCGATTTTCAAGGTTTTTGGCGGGAAAAATTGTGTGAACGGTCTTTTCGCGGGGGTTTCGAATTTGACAGAAATTCCCACAAATCCGCACGGATTTTGCCCATTTAATCGGCAAAATGCCAAAATCAACGCGATTTTCGAGGTTTTTGGCGGGGAAACAGCCGCGAGGACGGTCTTTTCGCGGGACTTGTGATTTTGGCAGAAATTTCCACAAATCCGCGCGGATTTTGCCCATTTAAACGGCAAAATGCCAAAATCAACGCGATTTTTGACGCGGCGAAATAACGCAGAAGGCTCTCGGGGACGAGGGCTTTTTTCGCGGGGTTTCGGCGCGGCGGGGCGGCTGCAAGTTGTTTTCATATATGAGCAGTTTTTTCGATAATCGCGGCGAAATATCGCGGAAAATCGTTGACAAGGACGGCGTTTTGTGGTACAATATAAGATGAATGATTTTACGATTTTGAGGTGAGGAAAATGGTCTGCGGGCGCTGCGGAAAGGTTTTTGACGAGAATAAACAGGATTACTGCGGCTTTTGCAGAACCGTCCACACCGAAAAGGGCGAGCCTATCCGCGATTTAAAGGGAATTCTGCGCTATATCACGGCGAAATTCGGCAAGGAAATTCTCCTCGACAACCGCCGCGCCGACGCGCTTATCGCGGACTTTTTCCCGAAGGAAACCGCGGCAAGACGGCTTTGCTTCGTCGCTTTGTACGACGGCTGCGCGAGGAAGCTGTACGCGGTGCGCGAGAAGCCGTTTGAGGTGAGATGTGCGGCGGCGGCAAAGTGCGTGAAGTCACTGCGCGATGAAATCGGCTTGAAAGGCAGAGTCGCTGCGGAGGCTGTC
>CAMEQX010000248.1 GCA_945933905.1 uncultured Clostridia bacterium | reverse complement strand
TGCAGCTTACCTTCGCGCCCTCGAAAGCCGCGCCGTTTGACGTTACCTTGACGGCTATGCGGCAATCGGTTTCGTTTTTCCAAGTCTTTTTGTAGCCGTTCCAATCCTCGTGGGAGGTGTAGAGCGCGTTCCAATCAGCCCAGTGAGCGTTGTCGTTCCACTCGCCGCCCGTGAGAAGTCCAGCCTGCGGGGGAATTTCGGGGTCGGTCGGCTCAACAGGCTCAGGGATTATGGCGGGTTCTTCAACAGGCGGAGCGATATCTCCCGAGGGTGCTGTCGGTGCCATTGCGCCGCCTTTTATCATCGCGTCGCCTGTGGATAATGCCGTATCTTCCGTTACAGCAAACTCTGCCATACTGTCTGCTTCGGTGCGCTTTCCCGTGCCGCCGATGTCGGTTGCCGCATATTCTGTGCTTGAATGAGAGCCGCTGATTTCGGGCTTTGAGGGTGTAGGTCCGTTTGTTCCACCGCTTGAACAGCCCGCGAGCGACAAAACTACTGCTATTGCCGAGATAATTGACAGATATTTTTTCATAGTTTACCTCTTTTCTTCAAGTCAAAAATCGGTGAAAAAGCGCCGGATTTATGATTACCCCGATTATTTTTCTTGATTGTTTTGAGAATTTTACTTTGATTTATATAAACGCCGTGCGGCGCTTTTCCCTTGGAAAAATCCGTTTGTTTTTCGATTTCTGAAAATAATACCCGACGACTTTCAAAAAAGTTGCAGAAAATTTCAAAAAAATTTCCCTCCCGAATTTTCCGAGAGGGAAACGATTTTTATTCTTCTTTGTTCACGAGCTTCGAGAACTCAAGCGCTTTTCCGAGGTCGCCGTTTACTTTCAGCTTTCCGAGCGTGTAGGCAGCCACGGGATTGAGCTTTCCGTCAATGAATTTCAGGAAATTCTCCGAGGTCATCACGATTTCGCAGCTTCTGTCGTTGTACTCATACGGCTCAACATTTACCTTGTGGTCCTTGATTTCAACGTAGAAAACGCCGCCGTTTTTGCCTGTGAGAGTCACCATAACCGCGAGAAAATCGGTCTTGGAGGCGTCAATCTGCTTGCTCTTTTCGCGAACAAGCTCAACGATTTCTTCAAATTTCATAGCTTTTCCTCCTTAAAACGCAAGTCTTTCCTCGATATATGCCTTTACCTCGGCAATCGGAATTCTTACCTGCTCCATTGTGTCGCGCTCGCGTACTGTCACGCAGCCGTCCGTTTCGCTGTCGAAATCGTAGGTGATGCAGAAAGGTGTGCCAACCTCGTCCTGACGGCGATAGCGCTTGCCGATTGCTCCCGCTTCGTCAAAGTCAACAGGGAAGCTCTTGGACAGCTCCTCGAAAAGCTCGGTTGCCTTCTCGGAGAGCTTCTTCGACAACGGGAGAACTGCCGCTTTGATAGGCGCAAGAGCGGGGTGGAAGTGCATAACGTTTCGGGTTGTGCCGTCCTCGAGCTGCTCCTCGTCATAAGCGTCGCAGACAACCGCAAGGAACAGACGCTCAACGCCGAGCGAGGGCTCGATAACGTAAGGAACGTACTTTTCGTTGGTTTCGGGGTCGAAGTATTCAAGGGATTTGCCGCTCGTCTTGATGTGCTGATTGAGGTCGTAGTCGGTTCTGTCGGCAACGCCCCAAAGCTCGCCCCAGCCAAACGGGAACAGGTACTCAAAGTCGGTGGTTGCCTTGGAATAGAAGCAGAGCTCCTCGGGCGAGTGGTCGCGCAGACGGAGGTTCTCCTCCTTTATGCCGAGCGACAGGAGGAAGTTCTTGCAGTAGCTTCTCCAGTACTCAAACCACTCCAAATCCGTGCCGGGCTTGCAGAAAAACTCAAGCTCCATCTGCTCAAACTCGCGTACACGGAAGATGAACTGTCCGGGGGTAATCTCGTTTCTGAAGGATTTTCCCACCTGTGCAACGCCAAACGGCACTTTTTTACGCGAGGTTCTCTGAATGTTCGCGAAGTTTACGAAAATTCCCTGCGCGGTTTCGGGGCGGAGGTAAAGGTCGTTTTTGCTGTCCTCGGTTACGCCCTGCGCGGTCTTGAACATCAGGTTGAACTGACGGATATCTGTGAAATTCGTGCTTCCGCAGTTTGGACATTTTATGCCTTTTTCGCGGATATACTCAACCATTTTCTCGTTTGACCAGCCGTTTGCGTCCGTTTCGCCGAAGTCCTCGATGAGCTTATCGGCGCGGTGACGGGTTTTGCAGTCCTTGCAGTCCATCAGCGGGTCGGAAAAGCCGCCGACGTGTCCCGAAGCTACCCAAGTCTGCGGGTTCATCAGAATTGCGCTGTCAAGTCCGACGTTGTACTTGTTCTCCTGAATGAACTTCTTGCGCCAAGCCTTTTTTATGTTCTCCTTCAGCTCAACGCCCAAAGGTCCGTAATCCGAAGTGTTTGCAAGTCCGCCGTAGATTTCACTTCCCGGATATACAAATCCTCTGTGAATACAAAGCGTCTTTATCGTTTCAAGGGATTTTTCCTGATTAGTCATAGTTACTGTTTACCTTTCTTTTTTTGATTTGCCTTAGTTGCCGAACCAATCCTTGTCACCGCCTAAGCCCCATTTCATGAACATTTTGCCATAAACGGTAATAATTCCTTTCCCATTGGTTTCTTCGGCATGTGCCGTAAAGTTGTCAACCGCCGTTTTGTATTCATCTGCGGATTTCGCGGAGAGAATCTTGCGTGTAAGATTTACCCACTCACACTCTATCAAAACGGCGTTTTTCATCTGCTCGTCAAGGTCCACATACTCCGGTTCGGCGGGGGGAGCGCCTATTTTGTCAAACCTGTCGAGAGCGTCCTCCACAGAGTTTACTATCTTATTAAGTTCTGACTTGTGCTCCTGTATTTTTTGAAATTCGGTATCGTACAATCGTTCCGTGGTTTCCGTCATAACATTCGCCGACCAATATGTTCCCCAGCCGTCAATCGCCTTATCATATTCCTTGTAGGCGGCTATCACCTCGTCATGATACTCGTCGCCGGTAAGCTGCTTCGCCGAACAGCCGCAAAGCAGCACAATCGGAAGAATCAGTGCTAGTATACGGGAAACCACGCGTTTAGTCATAAGAAGCCCTTTCTGTTTTATTGCGAAACCGCGCGCGACTGGTCGCTTTCCGCGGAATTCTGTTTTATCACTATCGCCGCGTAAACCATCGGCAAAGTCACGGGGTTTTCAAGCGAACTGTCGTATTTATCGAAGAACGTTTCGGCTTTTTTCAGTGCGGCGAGATAATCCTCTTTCGTCTGCGAAGCGTTTATCCCGCGCTGAATTTTCAGCCACTCGCGCTCTATCGAAACGCCGTTTTTCAGCTTATTGTGCAGCTCGTCAAACTCCTCGGGAGGATTTCCC
>CAMEQX010000247.1 GCA_945933905.1 uncultured Clostridia bacterium | reverse complement strand
ATGTCCGCCTTCGGCAAAGCTCTGCTCCGAACAGCCGGATACATCAAGCGAGTATGCACAGGAAGGCACGGACGCTCACGCTCTCTGCGAACACAAGCTGAAAGTCCTGCTCGGCATGGAAACCACCGACCCCACAGAAAACCTCACCTATTACAATGAGGAGATGGAACGCTGTGCCAACGAATATGCCGTGTACATTTCCGAACAGGTGGAAAAAGCGAAAGCAGTCTGCAAAGACCCCGTTATGCTTATCGAACAGCGATTGGATTTCTCGCGGTGGGTGCCGGAAGGGTTCGGCACGGGCGACTGCGTTATCGTCGCTGACGGTACGCTGTCGGTTATTGATTTCAAGTACGGCAAAGGCGTGGAAGTCCTTGCGGAGAACAATCCGCAGATGATGCTTTACGCTCTCGGCGCTTTGGAACTGTTCGATGGGATTTACGACATCGATACGGTGAGTATGACTATCTTTCAGCCAAGGCGGGATAACATCAGCGAACACACTATCTCAAAAGCGGATTTGCTCCGCTGGGCGAACGAGGTTCTCGCTCCGACAGCGCAACTTGCTATCAACGGCGAAGGCGAGTTCAAAGCGGGCGGGCATTGTCGCTTTTGCAAAGTCAGAACAACCTGTCGCAAACGCGCCGAATACAATCTTGAACTCGCCCGTTACGATTTTCAACCGCCCGCAACACTTGACAACATCGAAGTTTCTGCAATTCTTGCGAAAGCAGACGAACTCGTTTCTTGGGTGACTGACGTTAAGGAGTACGCTTTGCGGCAAGCGCTCAGCGGCGTTACATACGATGGTTTCAAGGTCGTGGAGGGTCGCTCCAATCGCAAGTACACAGATGAAAATGCTGTTATTGACGCAGTCAAATCTGCTGGGTTCGACCCATATGAACACAGCGTTCTCGGCATAACTGCGATGACCGCTCTGCTCGGCAAGAAAAAGTTCAACGAACTGCTCGGCGGGCTTATTGAAAAGCCGCAGAGCAAGCCAACCTTAGTTCCTATGTCGGACAAGCGTCCGGCGATTAATACAGCAAATGAAGATTTCAAGGAGGAGAATTAACATGACAAAGTTCACAAATCCAACAAAGGTTATTACTGGTCCCAACACAAGATTCAGCTACGCAAATGTCTGGGAGGCAAAGTCAATCAACGGCGGTGCGCCGAAGTTCAGCGTCAGCCTTATCATTCCGAAGTCCGATACCAAGACGGTAGAGAAGATTAAGGCGGCTATCGAAGCGGCTTACAAGGAGGGCGAGTCCAAGCTCAAGGGCAACGGTCGCTCCGTTCCCGCGCTTTCCGCAATCAAGAACCCGCTCCGCGACGGCGACACAGAGCGCCCCGATGATGAAGCCTACGCTCACAGCTACTTCATCAACGCTAACTCTTCAAGCGCGCCCGGTATCGTTGACGCTAACTGCAACCCCATTCTGGAGCGCAGCGAGGTTTACAGTGGCGTGTACGGCAGAGCGTCTATCAGCTTTTACGCATTCAATTCCAACGGCAACAAGGGTATCGCTTGCGGTCTGAACAATCTTCAGAAAATCCGCGATGGTGAGCCGCTTGGCGGCAGAACCCGCGCAGAGGACGATTTTGATACTGATGACGATGATGATTTTCTGTCGTAAGGAGATACAATGACGATAAGTGAAAGCATTTTGCTTGCTATCTGCTTTGGATATGTGCTTGGAGATACACTTTCTAAGCTGGTGATAATCGTTTCTGATATCGTAAGAGGCATTAAGCTCCGCAGGCATACCAAAACGGGCAAGTAACGCAAACATGGCGGCAGGAGTAATCTTGCCGCCTATTTTGAGGTGAAGTATGGAAAAAATTAAAACGTTATCTATCGACCTTGAAACTTTCAGCGATGTTGACCTTTCAAAATGCGGTGTGTACAGATATGTGGAATCGCCCGCTTTTGAGATACTGCTGTTCGGAGTGTCGGTAAACGGCGGCGATGTCGCGGTGTACGACCTTGCGCAAGGTGAGGAAATCCCCGCTAAAATTCTGTCGGCATTAACGGACAATTCCGTTATCAAGTGGGCATTTAATGCGAGTTTCGAGAGGGTCTGCCTGTCGAAACATCTCGGGTTGCCTGTTGGCGAGTATCTTGACCCGCAGTCGTGGCGGTGCTCGATGATATGGTCAGCGTATATGGGTTTACCGCTGTCGCTTGCCGGTGCGGGAGCCGTTCTCGGATTGCCGGAACAGAAGCTGAAAGAGGGCAAGGAACTTATCAAGTATTTCTGCGTTCCGTGTGCTCCCACCAAAGCGAACGGCTTCAGAACGCGAAATCTTCCCGAACACGCTCCCGAAAAATGGGCGCAGTTCAAGGCTTACAATAAGCGTGATGTCGAAGTCGAAATGGCTATTCAGGACAAACTTCGGAAGTTCCCTGTTCCCGATTTTGTGTGGGAGGAATACACCCTCGACCAACAGATTAACGACCGCGGAATTGCTCTCGATATGGCGGTTGTGGAGAACGCTATTCTCTTTGATGAAAACTCTCGCGGAGTGCTTTCGGCAAAAATGCAGGAACTCACCTCGCTCGACAATCCGAATTCCGTTCAGCAGATGAAACAATGGCTTTTTGAGAACGGACTTGAAACAGACACGCTCGGAAAGAAAGCTGTTTCAGAATTACTGAAAACCGCGCCACAGTCGCTTGCGGAGGTTCTGGAACTCCGTCAGCAGCTTGCTAAATCCTCGGTGAAGAAATATCAAGCTATGAAGAATGCTGTCTGCTCGGACGGACGTGCGCACGGAATGTTTCAGTTCTACGGTGCAAACCGCAGCGGTCGTTGGGCGGGTCGGCTTATACAGTTACAAAACCTCCCGCAGAACCATATCACCGATTTGGAACAGGCTCGGGAACTTGTGAAAAGCGGAAATTATACCGCTCTGGAAATGCTCTACGACGATATTCCCGACACGCTTTCCCAACTTATCCGCACAGCATTTGTTCCAAAATCGGGAATGAAATTCGTGGTTTCCGACTTTTCTGCAATCGAAGCAAGGGTGCTGTCGTGGCTGGCGGGAGAAGATTGGCGGCTTGATGTTTTCAAGAACGGCGGAGATATTTACTGCGCGTCTGCATCGCAGATGTTCCGTGTACCTGTGGAGAAACACGGTGTAAACGGGCATCTTCGGCAGAAAGGCAAAATCGCAGAGCTGGCCCTTGGCTATGGTGGATCTGTCGGTGCGCTGAAGGCAATGGGCGCTTTGGAGATGGGGCTTTCCGAAGAGGAACTTTTCCTTGCCCTTCACCGGATGCAGGGTCAGTTCGCCGCCCGCGTCGCTCTGTATCCTGGTGAAGGCTCCCTTCCAGGTCCTGGATGAGCCCAGGGCATCGTT
>CAMEQX010000246.1 GCA_945933905.1 uncultured Clostridia bacterium | reverse complement strand
CTCCGACGGATAGTTTGCACCCACAATCGTTATCCAAAACACCATCATCACCGCTAAAATCATAATCGGAAAACCAAGCGCCCTGCTCGTGAGTATTTTGTCGATTTTCGGCAGCTTTTTCGCGGGCTGCGAAACCGCGCCCCGTGCGATTTCCTCGGCGTTTTTGAGGATACACGACACAATTTTGTCCGACAGCATATCCGCGGTTATTCCCGCTTCGGTGAGAATTTCCCGCGCCTCGTCAACCGCCGCGTCAAGCTCCTCATCGAAGAAATTTTCATCGAGTTGAATTTGCAGCTCGGCTTTCAGCGAAGCGTCGTTGTCGATTAACATAAGCGCAAGCCGCCGCGCTGAGATTTGCCCCGAAAGCCGATTTTCAATAACCTTCTCGACAACCGAAATCGCCCTCTCAATCGGCTCGGAATAGCGCAGCTTTCGTGGATTTGGCACAATTTCACCCGAGCAAATTTTGTCGAGCTTTTCCGTGAGCGCGCAGAGCGTTTTTTTCTTGTGAGCGGAAGTTCCCGCGACAGGCACGCCAAGCCGCTTTTCAAGCAGCGCGAGGTCGATTTTGATACCCGCGCGCTTTGCCTCGTCAAGCAAGTTCACGCAGACAATCGTGTTCGGGAACACTTCCATCACCTGTAAAGCGAGGTTCAGACTGCGTTCAAGACAAGTCGCGTCACACACGACAACCGCCGCGTCCGCGCCGCCGAAGCAGATGAAATTCCGCGCGACCTCCTCCTCGGCGGAGTGCGCGAGAAGGGAATAGGTGCCGGGAATATCTACGAGAACATACTCAAAATTCTCCGTTTTGCAGTAACCCTGCGCCGAAGCAACCGTCTTTCCCGGCCAGTTTCCCGTGTGCTGATGAAGCCCCGTGAGCGCGTTAAAGAGGGTGCTTTTGCCAACGTTTGGGTTGCCCGCAACGGCGATTATCTTGTCGCTCGGGGAACGTTTTTTCACGACAAGCCCGTTATCCGCCGCGGAAATTCCCGTTGAAGCCGCAGTAAGTCCCATTCAAATCCCCCTCACGATAACGCAGCGCGCGTCGCTTGCGCGAATTGCAATTACTGCGCCGCAAATAAGATAAGCGCACGGGTCGCCGAGCGGGCTTTTTCCCAAGCATTTCACCCGAGCATTTTCGCAAAGCCCCAAATCCAGCAGTCTGCGGCGCATTGAGCCGTGTATAAGAAGCCGTTCAACAACGGCGGTTTCGCCGACTTTCATATCGGACAATCTGTTTGCCTTAGTCAAAATTTCACCCGATTTCATAGTTGATGTCACTGCATTATATGAATTTCGCGAAATTTCGTGCAAAAAAAGCAGCCGTTTCCGACTGCTCAAATTATTGTTGAAAAGCTCACGCGGCGTTCTCGAAAACAACATTTTCCGTTGAATAACCCGCCTCGCTGAGAAAATCGAGGATATCTGGCTTCGCGTAAAAATGCGCCGCGCCGACCATCAGAAAGACCTTCTCGCCGTTTTGAAGCGACTTTATCACAAAATCCGCCATTTTTTTCTGCCGCTTTTCGTACATCTCGGAGTAATAGTACGCGAAATCCTCGGCAAATTCCTCGGGCACGCCGCTTTGCGAAAGCATAATTTCAAACATCAGCACGTTGTTTTCGCTCCAAGCGGAATAAAGCGCCGCGCTCTGCGATTTCAGCGTTTCGTAGGGCAAATTCACGTTTGATTTCAGCGAAAAAATCTGAAATTCAAGCGACTGTCCCGCGTTTACTGCGTACTGCTCAGCGGCGGTTTCAAGCTCGATTATCGTGAAATTTTTCTTCTTCGCGTAGCTCAAAAACTCGCGTTCCGTGCTGAATTCCGAGCTGTAACCGTTGTCGGACGCCGCTTTTTGCGTGAGCATTATGCTCCACATCGCCGGAATATATTTCTCTAAATTCGCGTTATAAAGCCCTTTCTCGATGAAGTAGCTCTTGATTTCGTCATAGTCCTCGCCCATAAGCTCCGCCGCAGATTTGCACTCGAGAATCTTCATAGCTTCGCTGATTTCGGCTCTGTCCTCGCTTAACCGAATTACGTCAACCTCGCAGGCAAGCTTTCCGCAGCGGTCGAGCGCAGCGTAAATTTCCTCGGGATAAACCGTGTTTTGAAGCCCAACGTGCATTGAGCCGAGCATATAAACCTCGCCGCCCGTGCTTTCGTCCTTTACCGTGAAATAAGGCGGATAAACGTAGTTTTTAGGGGCGCTTTGACAGCCGCTTATCGTGAAAATCAGCAGAATTGCCGTGCATAAAGCTAAAATTTTTCGCATATCAAAATCCCTCGTCCTCGGTAATCAAACGCGCTGTAATCTCAAATGTCGGTCCTTTTTGCCACAAAAACGGCGTGAGGACAATCTCAAATCCGCCGCCCGGAGCGCACATAAAATCGGCGGGTTTCCCTTTCGGCAAGCCGTACCCGCAGAGCAAATTCGTGATAACGCCCGCGTGGGTGACGACAGCGGCTTCGGTGATGTCGGCGGTCATCATATCGCTGAAAACCGCGTCCAAGCCCTCGATACACCGCAGCATAAAGTCGCCGTACTTCTCGCCGTTTGGTGGAGCGCTCTCGGCGCCGCCCTTGAGCCAGTCCGCGTACTCGCGCAAATCCTGAAGCTGAGTTTTGCCCTCAAAGTCGCCGAAATTCATCTCGGACAGCTCGTCTATTATCATCAGCTTGTTGTCGGGATAAATAATCTCGGCGGTTTCAAGACAGCGCTCCAGCGGCGAGGAATACACCTTTTGCACCTCAGGATACACTCCGTCCGCGCAAAACGACTCGATTTGCCGACGTCCCTCGGGACAAAGCGAGAGATTTGTCTGCCCGATGTAGCGCCCGTCAAGATTTCCTTGAGTAATTCCGTGCCTTATCAGGTATATATAGTAGTTTTTCATTGCCTAACCTCCGTACATATTGTGTAATTGTGAGTTATGCCTATTAAGCTGTCGAAAATTTGGTTAATATGCCGCTTTACAAATCGGAATAAATGTTCTATAATATACAATAAGAAAATGTTCGCTTTATCGATAACAATTTCCTTAAAATAATTCTCCCGCGGACATTTATTGAATACTTAAATGTTGATTTGGAGCGAAATTTATGAATAAGGATTTACCGAGAATATTGAAGCTGCTGCGAAAGGAGCGCGGAATTCGTCAGAAAGAAGCCGCGGACAGTCTTGGCGTGGCGCAGGCGCTTTTGTCGCACTATGAAAACGGAAAGCGCGAGTGCGGGTTGGATTTTCTCGTTCAGGCGGCTGATTTTTACGGCGTTTCCGTGGATTATCTTTTGGGGAGAACCAGCTCCCGAAGCGGCATTGTCATCACCGAAAACGAGCTCCCAGAGAGCAGTGTTTCCGAGGGC
>CAMEQX010000245.1 GCA_945933905.1 uncultured Clostridia bacterium | reverse complement strand
ATTTTCGCCCGAAAGCGCCCTCGCAGAGAACGCGGGCTCGTCCGCGCCGAATTCCACGAGAAAATAGTTGAGATACGCGGAAATCTGCCGTTCGGTCATTCCCTTGCGAACCGTCATCAAAAGCCGCTGATACGCCTTATCGCAGACGTTTGCCGCTTTTTTCACGCAGGCGATTTCGTTCTCATTCTTGACCGAGCGCATCTTCAAAAGCGCCGCCGTAAGCTCGCCCGAGGTGATAAAATCGGCGTAATGAAGCATATTTTTCATCAAGTCAAGCTCCGCGACAGTCATCTTATCGTTCTCAATATACAGCTTTTTTATGCCGTATTTCACGAGAATATCGAGAATTTGCTTCAGGCTTGAAAGCGTGAACACAACAAATCCGTTCGCGCTCACCAAAACGCCTTTTCCGACAAACAAAAACCGAACTTCCTTTGAAACAATGGCAATCGCGCCGCTTATTTCCGTGCCGCAAAGGTACCTTATCGACTCCGACGACATTATAAATGCTGCCGAGCGCTCGTCGGGGAGGAAGCTCGCAAGCTGCTCCGCCGCCGTCATTTCTTTGCCTCAAAAAGATAATCGAGCGCCTGAATTGCCAGCATATAGCTGTATTTTCCGAAGCCCGCGATGCTTCCCGCGCAGGCGGGCGCAATTACGCTCTTTTTGCGGAACTCGTCACGGCTCGAGATATTGCTCAGGTGAACCTCGATTACGGGAATTTTTATCGCGTTTATCGCATCGTGAATTGCATAGCTGTAATGCGTGTAAGCGCCCGCATTCAGCACAATTCCCGCGTAATCAAGCCGCGCGGCGTGAATGCTGTCGATGATACTTCCCTCGCTGTTGCTCTGGAAAAAAGTAAGCTCCTGCGCCGCCTCGTAAAGCTCGTCGTTGATTGCTTTCAGCGACTCGTCGCCGTAAATTGTAGGCTCACGCTCGCCGAGAAGGTTTAAGTTCGGACCGTTTATAACCAGAATTTTCATAATTTTCCACCTTTTCACAAATTATCGTAAAACCGCTTCATTTCAGCCGCGTCCTCAGCCTGCGTTCCGTCGCTCTCGCAGATTATCGACGGCGACAGCCCGCGCGCCTTGATTTCCTCAAGAAGCGGCTTATAATCGGGACCGAACCGCTCGTCCGCGAACGTGAGGTGCTTTTTCTCGCCGCCCGCCGTGTATTCGATTTTGCTGAAGTGAATGTGCATTTTCGACAGCCGCTCGTGTCCCAGCGCGTTTTCGATTAAATCAAGCATTTTCTCGTAATCCTCGCGTGATTTTATCCCGCCGAGAGTCCGCGCGTTGAGATGCCCGAAATCGACCGTCGGCAAGAACCGCTCGTCCACCCCGCACAGCTCCAGAACCTCCTCGAGCGTGCCGAGCTGATTGATTTTGCCCATCGTTTCGGGGCAGATTATGATGTCCGACAGCCCGTTTTCATCGAGCGTTTCCTGCGCTTTTCTCAGCGTTTGCTTCGCGAGATAAGTCGCTTCCGCTCGCGTCATCTTCGAGCAGGAGCCGCTATGAACCACGATTTTCTGCGCTCCGACAGACTTTGCCGCCTTCGCCGACTCCAAGATATAGTTCACGCTATTCAGACGCTTTTCCTCTTCAACCGACGAAAGCGAGATGAAATACGGCGCGTGAAGCGTGACGTAAATTCCGCTTTCCCGTGCGATTTCGGGGAGCTTTTTCACGGTGCCCTCCGATATCCTCACGCCGCGCCCACACTCGATTTCATAGCCGTTAAGCCCAAGTTCGCCGAGATACGCCGGCAAGTCCTCGGGGAATTTCCGCTTTCCCCAGCTCAAAGAGTTTCCGCCCGGACCGAATGTAATCATCACTTCAACTCCAAATTACTGTAATCTCTCTTGAAAACAAGGCTCTCCAGCCGCCTTTTCAGCTTGAAAGTCCAAGTGTTTTCGAGGTGAAACGGCTCTACAAGCACCGTCCGCACGCCCTTCAAATTCCCCGCCATTATGTCGGTGAAAATCTGGTCGCCGACGACAAGCGTTTCGGATTTTTTCGCGTTCATCGCTTTCATCGCGCGCGTTATCCCGAACGTCAACGGTTTCGCGCCGTTTGCCGTGAACGGAAGCCCAAGCTTTGCCGCAAGCGGTGCCACGCGCTTGTTTGTGTTGTTGGACACAACGCGCATCTTTATCCCGAGCGCGCGCATCTCGTCCAGCCACTCCGATACACCCGCCTCCGCGCAGGGATTTCCGTGCATCGAAAGCGTGTTGTCCATATCGAGAACCAGCGCTGTCACGCCGTTTTTTTCCAAAAAATCCCTATTTATAGATAAAACGTTCTTCAAATGGAACGTCGGTTTAAACAGCATTAAATCACCTGTGAAAGTATTAAAGCGGACATAATATGCCCGCTTCAACATTTGTTCTAATCAATACTTACGCTTGCGAGCAGCTTCGGACTTCTTCTTACGTTTTACCGAAGGCTTTTCGTAATGCTCTCTTTTACGAACTTCAGCAAGAACGCCGTCCCTTGCGCAAGAACGCTTGAAACGCTTCAAAGCAGTATCGAGCGATTCGTTTTTGCCAAGACGAATTTCCGCCATCTATATTTCCCTCCCCTTGCCGAACGGCACAGGCTATACTCCGTATAATAACAGTACTTTAACATTATACATCATTTCCGCTGATTTGTCAAGTCAAATTTCTCAAAAACACATTCTTTTTGTATTTTTGGTAATTTCAGACAAATTCAACAGAGTTTTTTCGGCAAACGCGACAATTTCCGATTACTTGTCCCACTCCGAGATATCCACGGGTTCGCCGTCAGCCCAAAGGTGTTCGAGCTGATAAAACTCGCGCGCTTCCTCTTGGAAAACGTGAACGATAACGTCGATGTAGTCGAGCACAATCCAGTTGTTGCTCGGAGAACCGTCAATTCCCTTCGGCTTCACGCCCTTCTGCGCCATCTGATACTCAACTTCGTCCGCGAGCGCTTTTACCTGCGTTGAGGAAGTGCCCGAGGCAATCACGAAATAGTTCGCGAGAACCGTTATGTCCTTGACCTTGAGCGCCGTGATTTTTTCCGCTTTTTTGCTCGAAAGCGCCTTTACGGCAACCTCCAATTCTTCAATATCTTTCATAAGCTCTCCTTGTTTTTGTTGAATTTCAGGTAATAGTTGTACGCCTCAAACGTTGATACGGGCAGCAGCGCGCATTTTCCCGCAACGGTCTGCATCTGATAAATCAGCGCAATCGACATCGCTTTATCGATATCATCATAGCAATACTCACGCATCTTCTCAACGCCCTTATAGTCGCGTTCCTCGGAAATCATATCGCCGAGATAGACTATTTTTTCTAGAAGCGTCATTCTCGCGCAGCCGACCGTGTGATAACGTATCGCGCCGATAAT
>CAMEQX010000244.1 GCA_945933905.1 uncultured Clostridia bacterium | reverse complement strand
TATCGGCAAAATTATATTAAAATCTATGATTTTCCTCTTGTGTTTTTGCCGATAACGGTATATAATATAATTGAGGTGAGAGAATGAAATACATTTCGGTAAAAGAAGCGGCAAAATTGTGGGGATTATCCGAGAGGAGTGTTCGCAATTACTGCGCGCAAGGTCGCGTGGAAGGAGCTTTTCTCACGGGAAAAACGTGGAATGTTCCCGAAAACGCGAAAAAACCCGCTCGGGCAAATTCTGCCGAAACCGTCCCGACTACGCTTGCGGAAATACTTGAAGACGAGATGAAAAGCGGCAGAAAAGGCGGAATTTATCACAAGATACAGGTCGAGCTGACCTATAATTCAAATCACATCGAGGGCAGCCGGCTTACCGCTGACCAGACTCGCTATATTTTTGAAACAAACACGATTGGCGTGCTGAAAGATGAAACCGTAAACGTTGACGATATTATTGAAACAACTAACCATTTTCGCTGTATCGACGCGGTTATTTCGTGCTGTAACAAAAAGCTCTCGGAGGCTTTTATAAAGCAGCTTCACGGGATTTTGAAAAGCAGCACCTCGGACAGCAGAAAGAGTTGGTTTTCCGTCGGTGATTATAAAAAACAACCAATCGAAGTAGGCGGTGAAGAAACGGTTTTGCCGAAAAACGTTCACTCGGAAATGAGCAAATTGATTTCGGAATATGAGAATGGTGAGCCGAAAACGCTGGAGGATATCGTTGAATTTCACGCGAGATTTGAAAAAATACACCCGTTCCAAGACGGTAACGGGCGCGTTGGTCGTCTGATTATGTTCAAGGAGTGCCTGCGATTTGGGATTGTGCCGTTCATAATCGACGCTAGTATTAAGCTGCTGTATTACAATGGTCTGACACGTTGGAACGAACAGCACGGTTATCTTATCGAAACCTGTAAACTTGCTCAGGACGCGTTCAGGGAAATGCTCGACTATTTTGAGATAAAATAGATTTTTCGCGATTTCTCCACTTTACGAAAAAACACTCTCCAAGCCTTGTTTTTTAATCAAAATATTTCTCAAAAAATGAAAGAAAACAGCCGGAAACAGTAAAAAGCCGCTCCAAGTGAACATAGCTCTGATACAAACTTACATAATGTTACTCTGAAAATCTAAATCAGCTCAATTTTTCTCTGTAATATTTTGATTTTTATTAACTCGCCTCCGATCGTATGGTATAATAATCTCAACGATATATCGGAATTTATCGTTCGCGTTCACAAAAAACTCCCGTTGTTTAAGCCCGAAATGACAGAGGGGAACACAATCAGATTGTATGCGCTTGATGAGATTAAAAGTATATTCAATGAACTTGGAATGGGCGTTTGTGACAGCTATACAGATTTTAGCGGTACTTTGTCATCGGACAATGGTATTCAGTTGATGGTTTTCTCAAAAATGCGGCGAAAAAGTCGGTTATTATGTGTTTGAGGAAAATAATGGAATAAAATCTTCTTGGACTTGGAACGAAACTACCTGTTCGTTCCAAGTCGGATGTGTTTTCGTTCCACTTTACGCTTGCTTCAAACAATTGGTTCCAAGTCTATTGACAAATATAAACAAATGATATATAATATGTGTAGGGAAAATTTGGTGTAAGGTTATTCCTAAAAACCAAAATAAATCTGCCTGTTGTGGAGGGATCAAATGCAAAGCATAAAACCGGCATGTGTGAATATCTGCTGCGCCTGCAACGATAATTACGCGCCGCCGCTTTCGATGTGCCTGTATTCGCTGTTGTGCAATGCAGATAAAAGCCGCCTGTACGACATTGTGATACTGCACAGCGACATTTCTCCCGAAAGCCGCGAACATCTGCTTCGTCTGGGAGAGCTGTTCCCCAACTGCAATCTTCGTTTGGTGGACATGACGGAGTTCCGTGAGAGCGTAAAGGGTTGTTCGGGTAGCTACACTATATACACAATTCTTTCTTCAAACACTACAACTGCTCCCTGGTAATGCGCAGAATATTCGACAGGCTCAAAGAGTGCTACAGACCAGTCATCATTGACGGTAGATCAAAGGGAAAGACCTGCTGAAACAGTGGTATTTGTCTGTTTATCAAATGTATTGTCATAATCCACAAAACGCCCAGAAAAAAATTGTGAAGCTTCACAAACCGGAAACACGAAAAAATGCAGTTTTGCACACCATTTTTACTTGACAAAGTGGAATAATGTGGGTATAATAAAAGTAAGACGCAAAAATGCACAATTAAATGGAGGTGTATTAATGAAATTCAAAAAAGTTTTGTCCGACGTTCTGGCAGGAATTTTAGCGATTTCTTCATCGTTCGCTGCAGTTTCTCCCACAGCGTTTGCGGCAGATGACATCACCTGGGATCTCCCGATGCTGCTGGCAGACGGCGCGGCACAGACCGTGATCGACAGGCAGCGCGTTAATGGCTGGGATTCTTTTGACGTGGATCTGAGATTGTACGGCAGTATGAACGAATTCACCACCGTCACGATCACCTGCGTGACTGCTGAAACAGGAATCGTGGGCGATGACGAAAAAGCCCCGGAGGCGGCGTTCGGCGTTGTCATCAACAACAACTGGGACAAAGCTACAATGCCCCGCTGCACCTATGACTCCAACAATACGGTTTTTGAAATGACTCTCACCGCGGAACAGTTGGAGAACAACCCCGTATTCAAGGTTCAGAGCCAGCTTCCCGTGGCTGCGACATTCACCGTGACGGTAAGCAATCTTACTGAGGACGGTCGTAAAGTGCTTTCTCTGGCTCCTCTTAGCGAGAATGTCACTGTGAACACTTACGACGCAAGCGACAGGATGGATGGCGGCAACTGCTTCGGTTCAGTCTCTATCCCCGAGAAGAATATCAGCGGCGATTACGACATTACCTACGGCGAAACCACCGTTAGACAACTCCGCGAGAATGTCAAGTACATCAGTACGAGCGCGATCCCCTATTACGGCGACTCACTGGACGCAGGCGCAGACGCATTCGAATACAACGTTGCGATTGTATGCGGGAACGGAGTTGTGACCTCTACTATGTCCAGCGAGGATAGTTTTGATCTTACAAGCCCCGGCATTACATACATCGACAGTCTTTGTACCAACGAGCTGGACTCTTTCGTTGTCTCCGAAATAATAATCGAGATCAGTGCAAAGCTGTTCTGGAACGACGAAATTTCAAAAAATCAGGCTGTAAGCGATAAGATCAGATTAGCTAAACCGAATACGCCTATCCAGCTTGAGATCGTTGAGGACCTTCGCATCACATTGCCTCTTCCTGCGATTGACAAGTACTCAATGGTGCTCACCGCAGAAGAGGGACAAGATTGGCTTATCGGCAGCTATGCATATGCAGATTACATTGTGCCCGATCCCGTCGGCAAAACCTACGGCAACACCA
>CAMEQX010000243.1 GCA_945933905.1 uncultured Clostridia bacterium | reverse complement strand
GCTCGTACTCAACCGTGCTGAACATTTTATAGGATATCCGAAAGCTCTCGGTTTCGGTCGTGAGCACAATCTCGCGCCTTGACACAGCCGCGGATTTTATCATATCCCAGCTATAAACCACAGGCGTCTGCACGCCCATTTTATAGATGGCGAAAACGCTCCCGATGATATATGTAACGCCCGCCTTATCGTCTCCCGCCGACACGGATTTCAAGTCGCTGAAAGCCATTTCCGCAGCCTCCCTGTCAATATTTTCATATTCTTTATTATTATAACATATTCCACCGGAAAAATAAAGAGGTTTTTCAAAATTTTTGTGCAAATTCGCAAAAGATTTTCAACCCGCTCTAGTATGCGGCTTCGCCTTCAGTGGTCGCTTCGCTCTAGTCGTGGGGCTTTGCCCCACACCCCACAAGCCTTTTGAAAAAGGCTTGACCTAAAACTTTTTTCGCTTCGCGGTGTTCATTACAGCAAACTTGTCTGACGGCTTATCAGTACACAAAAGCGGGAGCTTCGCCAAAAGCTCCCGCTAAATCATCAAATTGCACCGCCTTGCCGTAGGATGCAATATAAACCCGCTTAAAGCAGGGTGGGTAAAATCGCCCAACGTTTTCACGCTCCCGCCAACAATTCCCATAGGAAAAGGAGGTCTGCAATCCGCCGCCGGAGTCGAAATCCCTTTTAATAGATGTTCGGATTAAATTAGCACACATTCGCTAACAAGGCAGTAAGAGTGTCATCGATTATATGTCGATAACCTCGCAACATTCCGTTGCCCGTCCGACGATTTCTCGCCAGCCTTAAGTTTCGTTTTTATTCAAGACAACTTTTCTCTTTATTCAACGCCGTCAAGCTTCTCAAGCTCTTCAATTTCGTCCATATCAAGCTCGGGCATCTCCGAAAATCTCTTCAGGAACATCTCGCCCGCCGCGTTGTACTCGTCGTCATCGTCAACCGTTGCGAGAACCTCTTCTCCGTCAACGATTTCCTCCTTCAGCACCACAAACTCCGCGTTTCCGTCTTCCTCGTTATAATCCGCGGGAATAAGCGCATAGTAAACAGTGCCGTTCAGTTCGGCGCGGTCAACAAACTCGAAGCGCTCAACATTTCCGTCCTCGTCCTCAAGCTCAAGAATACCTTCCTCGCTGTCAACAAATGCGTTTTCGTTTTCATTCATAACACCGCACCTCGTTTCATTAAATTCGGTTGAAATCACATTAAAATTATGCCCTCAACATTATTATTTTACACCAAAAATCGCTCTCTGTCAATAGGAAATTTCTGATATTCACACGCTTTTCACTATAATCAGAGGAATTGCTAAAAAGCTGCCGAAAAATATATACAAAATGACTATGGGAAATTTGAAAATTTCTATTGACTTTTAACAAAAAGTATGGTAATATATAATCAAGGAAAGGGAAATAAAACCCGAACCTAAATTCACCGAAAGGAAGGTCAGTCCGATGGGTTGCTGAACTTGAAGAGAACGGAAGTCCACATAATTCCGCGATTTTTGAAGGGAGTTACTCCGATGGCTTGACGGTCGAAAAAATCTTGCGAAAGCAGAAAGGAAGCGAGTCCGATGGAATTGAATGAACCTTTTTCTAAAACGTCTGCGGAATCGCAATCCGCTGAACGCTGAGATTTAATTTGACGGCGATGATTTGCGAAATAAACGCAAAATCCGCTGCGGTGAGGGCGCTTAGCCTATTGAAAAATCCTCGCGTGAAGCAGTCCGCAGACATTTCTACCGCGATGGCGGCGGGTATAGCCGCTTGGAGCGTTTACATAGATTATTCCATCAGAAATGGGTGATTAAGATGTGCGCTTTGGTGAAACGGAAAGGAAAATACGGCTGAAAGGATTGATTCCGATGTCCGATAAGGTTTGCTCTGAGAACAAATTTTATTGAGAGGTATAGTCCGATGTAATACTGAATTACATAAAATTGAATATGAGGCTCCCCCGTCGGCTAGGACGGGGGAGATTTTGTTTTGCGCCGCTCACTTTTTTCAACAGCCCGCTCTGCTGCACTTTTTCGGGCATTAAACCGCCAAAATCCCCCGAGCAAATTCGGGGGAGAATTGTATTTTCCGCGTTAAAACAAGTCCCCGGGAGTGTCCGAGATATAGTAGGGCTTGCCGTTTTCCACACCCATTTTTACCGTTACGCCAAAATCCTCGTAAACGCTTATGTATTCAAAATCCTTCGGCGCGGCAGCCATAATATACTCTGCAAGCGCGTCCGCGGCTTTTCGGCTTTCCTTCTCACCGACATCTCCGCCGATTGCCGGGCCCGACGGTCCGTAATAAACGTCGAGATAAATCACATTGCCGTCCTTGTCCTCGGCTGAAACCGCTTTGCTGAACAAATTCTCGTTATCCTCAGTGACATAGTCCGGTTCACCGAAACGGCTTAAAACCTGACCGACAAAAAGGCTGTGATATTCCGCCGACTTATCATCATACAAGCTTCGGATTTTTGAACTGCCGTTGGTGAGCAAATCGGGGCTGCAAGGCTTGAAATTATACATAAAATCCTCCGTTTCGGTCTGCCGCGAGAGGTCGCGGATTTCAGGCGCGGCTTTGCAGCCTGTCATTGTTGCAAGCAAAATCAATAATGCCAGCGCTCTCTTTTTCATCGTCTTCACCTTCGTCATTTACAGCATTTTCACAACCCGCGCGTTCTCCAAAATCACCACGGCATACGCGCCTATCCCCTCGCCCGCAAGACCTAAGCCTTCTTCGGTTGTCGCCTTGACGGAGATGTTTTCGATGTCCGCAGAGAACGCTTTCGCGAGATTTTCGCGCATTTTCTCGATATAACCCGCAAGCTTCGGCTTTTCGGCAACGATTGTCACATCAAGATTGCCGAGCGCAAAGCCCTTTTCGCGCATAAGCCCGACAACAATTTCGAGGAGCTTCATACTGTCGGCGTCCTTGAAACGACTGTCGCTGTCGGGGAACAGCTTTCCGATATCCCCCAGCGCAAGTGCCCCGAGCACCGCGTCCATAACCGCGTGAACGGCAACATCTGCGTCCGAGTGCCCGAGCAAGCCCATTTCATACGGTATCTCCACGCCGCAAAGCACCAGCCGCCGCTCCGCAACCAGCCGATGCACGTCATATCCAAATCCGATTTTCACACACTCACCGTCCGTTTCGTTCCCCAAAAACCGCCCGCGCCGCCGCCAAATCATCGGGGCGAGTAATCTTCATATTGCACGAGGAAATCTCGGTTATTTTCACGCGCTCGCCGCAAAGTTCCAGCACCGAAGCGTCGTCCGTAACCTCGTTTTCGCCGATTTTCTCCGCGCAGTTCTCGAACAAATCCCGCCGAAAAGCCTGCGGAGTCTGCGCGTACCAAAGATTTTCGCGCGGCGGCGTGTTCACGATAAAACCAC
>CAMEQX010000242.1 GCA_945933905.1 uncultured Clostridia bacterium | reverse complement strand
CTGTGACTATGTAAATTCCAAGGGCAGCGGTCTGTTCATTGTCCAAAAGGGCGGTGTAAATTACCTCGCGGCATACGTTGCGCCCGTGGACAGCGCCTATGACAGCGCAGGCGGCTCGACAGGCACCCCTGATGAAAGCAAGGGCAATCCATGCGTGGCAGCGCCGATTATCGCGGGAAGCGTTTTAACTGCGGTATTTACGCGCAAGCGCAAATGATTTTCGCAAAAACTTCACCAAATCACATATAATATTAAGTCGCTGACCCCACAAGTCAGCGGCTTACAATATTCTAGCGTATCCATAACGCCCGAAGCCGCCTGAATACATTTACATAAAATATTCATATACTGATTAAATTTTTTCCGTCCCGACAAAATCCGTTGAAACTGCCGTAATAGTGAAAATCTCCGGCTCTGTAAACCTTGCTTTCCTGTTCTCCCTGTCCTCCGTCGTGGGCAGTATAAACTATTTCGGGAACATTATCGAAATCAAAATCCTGTAAAGTGAGTATAACTCCGCTTGCCGTGCGGTCAACATAGTTTCTATGAAAAGCTGTACCCGTTTGGAGAATTCCTCTGTAAGATAGCCGTTTTTGTCACCAAAAGTGACAGGCTTTCTGTAAAAATTCTCTATTTTTTTATATCATTACACAAATATGTTGTCAATTACATCAGATGTAAAATCGTTGATAAATCCATCTCCATCAAAAACAACTTGTCAAGAACATCAAAATCATCGGGATATGTTTCCTCAACAAATGCTGTAAGAAGCAAAATGTCGCTCTTTGTGCAGGGAAATGTCATTTTCAATAAAAAATTTCAAAATTCCGAAAATTCTTTCAGAATTTCTTCGTAAAAAGCCGAAAAATCCTTTTCGGGACAGGAAATCTCCCGAATGACTATCCCGTAAGCATTCATAAGAATACGCCGTGGGTCGTCTTTCGGCAAATCCCATTCGGGAACGTAATAATAAATCCTGCTGTCGGGGAAGTGCCGCTTCTTACAGCAGGCAAGCCACCAGATATCCGCCTCGCACAAGTCCATTCCAAAGCCGACCATATACACATCATCGGTCATAAAGCTGTCCACCCAGCTGCGTATTTCAAAGTCACCGTCGATGTTTTGCCTCATACGCCAGCCTTTCAGCATTTTTGGTATGTAGCTCTGAATACTCGACAGCAATTTTCCGTAGAAATAATGCCCCATAATAACCGAATTCGGCGCACAGGCGTGTCCGTGGATATGCCATATCTGCTTTTCTTCCTCGCCGATTGTAACAGGAATATATCCAAAAAGCGACATATCACGCTCGCGCTTCTTCTCAAAATATCGGCAACGGAACGTCTTGTTTTCGCTGACCGAGCGTTCCAGTTCATAAGTGTAGTTGGTGGTGATAATCCTGTCAAACGGCAGTGAAAGAATGCGCTTTCCGAAAGCCTTTTGCTCTTCATTAAGGGTTATTTCCTTGAGTTTTTGGCACAACTCAACCATTGACTTGTCAACATTGTCGCGTGTTGCTGCAACAATCTGCATATTATACGGAAGTTTCTTCAATAATTTACGGTCAAGCTGCGGGTCATACTCCTCAGCAAATTCAGCAATTATCTCGTTCCATTTATTCGCCGCACCCATTCGCAAAGCTACTCCGTTGCCTGCAAACAAAACTCGTTTATTGTTTTTCATACATACTCCTTATTTGAGAAAAGAGAATAATTCAGGTTTGGTAAAATATAACATTATCATTTCGCCATTGTTGGAAATGTTTGTATATATTATATCATAAACAACCTCTGTTGTCAATAATTTTCAGCAAAATAACATCACAAGAAATTTGCGTTGACGCTTTGACAAAAACATTTCAAAAGCAATTAAATATCGCATATTTATGTCGCGGAAAAAGCACGCCTGCGGCAGAGCTTTGAATTCCTCAAGCGTATCGGGCAGCTTGGAAAACACAATGTTCTGTCTTGTTTGCAGCATTCTGAACCGCCTTGTTGACCTCGTTTTTCAGGCTGTTCTTCAGGTTGTCAAATAATCCCATATTCTTTCTCCTTATGTATTTATTCAGCCGAGCTCGGCTGTTTGGAACTTTTCGCCTGCTCTATACAATCATAAAGTACAGAGCTAATTTCGGATATTATCGTGCCTGCGTTTTTCGGAAATTCCTTAGTACTGTCAAAGCTGACGGTAGTGTTGGCAGTTTTGATACATACCGAAACAACAGGTTCGTCAAGAGCTATAAGTTCACTTTTTGGAAGCTCTCCCCACTTTTCTGCTTTGTATTTTTTATAGATTTGATATATTTTTTCCAGTGAATTAAAAGAAACCGTGTAATTCTCTGTGATTTCTTCGAAATAGGGGCTTTTACAGCTTACAACTTCAAGTGTTGCTGTTTCATTATCGTTTTCTTTAACAGTAATGCTGAGGCTGTCGCCTTCCATTCCGCCGCCGAGATGATATGTACAGGAAAGGCAGCGGTCATTAACCATTCCGTCGCCGTCAAGTATTCTATCTTTTAAAAAGCGTTTTACTAAAAAATATCCAACCGCAGAAACAACCGCCACACCAAGTATAACCGATGAAACTATAATAATTTCGTTCATTCTTTTTTCATCACCCATCACCGCTAAATTTTGAAATCTCTAGAAATAATATACACGATAATTTTAAAAAAAGCAATACCAAATTTGAAATTTTTGGATTTTTTATAGATTTGTGCTGTAAACTAAACGATAAGCCATTTCGCTAAAAATGACGCAATGAGTGAAACTTTACGGTTCATTTCAGAAAAAACTCATTTCCAAGAATAATTTTCTCGAAAAAAAGCGCTTTCGGGAATTGCATTTTTGTGAAAATATGGTATAATGATAATAGAAGATTTTTCGGAAAACACAAAAAGCGAGGTTATTATGAACGAAAATACAATTTCTGTTATCTCCAACCGAAAGCGCTGCGTAATCCCGATAAGCGATATTTTGTATGTTAATATGAAAAAACAGGACGCTTTTATTCACTTGTCCAACGGGAAAGTACTTAAAACGCGCGTCACCTTTGCCGAATTTCAGGAGATGCTCGGTGATGATTTTATCAGAATTCACCGCGGCTGTCTTGTCGCGGCAATGGCTATCCATAACGTAAACGAGCTTATCACGCTCATCAACGGCGACTCCCTCGAATATTCCGTTCAGCACCGCGACGAGATTATGGAAAAATTCCGCAAAAAACAACGCGTCATCATCAGCTCGCTCACGGACAACGACAACCCCGTAAGCGACGAGGATTACCACGAGCATTACAAGTGCTTTGACTCTATCCCCATTGCGTTTGCGGATATCGAGATGATTTTTGACGAGGACAGCGAGGCTGTGGATTGGATTTTCCGCTACGGAAACTCCGCTCTCGCAAGACTTGAAAA
>CAMEQX010000241.1 GCA_945933905.1 uncultured Clostridia bacterium | reverse complement strand
TAAAACCAAGAACACTCCTTGCTTAATCGGTGAGCCCGGCGTTGGTAAAACCGCGATTGCCGAGGGACTTGCTCTGCGTATTGTACGCGGAGATGTTCCCGCAAATCTGAAAAACCGCAAGCTGTTCTCGCTGGATATGGGCGCGCTGATTGCCGGTGCTAAGTATCAAGGTGAGTTTGAGGAACGTCTGAAAGCCGTGCTCAACGAGGTCAAGAAAAGCGAGGGACAGATTATTATGTTCATCGATGAGCTGCACCTTATTGTCGGCGCGGGCAAAAACGGCGGCGCAATGGACGCGGGAAATCTGCTCAAGCCTATGCTTGCGCGCGGTGAGCTGCACTGTATCGGCGCGACAACCCTTGACGAGTACTCGAAATATATCGAGAAAGACCCCGCTCTCGAGCGCCGTTTCCAGACGGTTCTTGTAGATGAGCCGAATGTCGAGGACACGATTTCCATTCTGCGCGGACTGAAAGAGCGCTATGAGGTTTTCCACGGCGTTAAAATTCAGGACAACGCGATAATCGCCGCCGCAACCCTCTCCAACCGCTATATCACCGACAGATTTTTGCCCGATAAGGCGATTGATTTGGTTGATGAAGCGTGCGCGATGATACGCACCGAGATGGATTCTATGCCCGCAGAGCTGGACGAGATTTCCCGCGAAATTATGCAGCTCGAAATCGAAGAAGCCGCTCTTAAAAAGGAAACAGACAAGCTCTCCGAGGAGCATCTTGACGAAATTCGCCGTGAACTCGCCGAAAAGCGCGAGAAGTTCTCCGCAATGAAGGCAAAGTGGGAAAACGAGAAAAACGCGATTTCCAAGGTTCAGGATTTGCGTAAGGAAATCGAGCAGACAAATGCCGATATCGAGAAGGCAAAGCGCGAATATAATATGAATAAGGCGGCTGAGCTGATGTACGGAAAGCTGCCGAAATTGCAGGAAGAACTCAAAAACGAGGAGGAAATCGCAGAACAGGCAAAGGCAAGCTCGCTGCTTCGCGATAAAGTCACCGAGGAGGAAATCGCGAGAATTGTCGGGCGCTGGACGGGTATTCCCGTGAGCAAGCTGGTTGAGGGTGAGCGCGAGAAAATCCTTCACCTCGCAGATACGCTTCACAAGAGAGTTAAAGGTCAGGACGAGGCTGTACAGCGCGTTACCGAGAGCATTATGCGTTCAAGAGCGGGCATAAACGACCCGAGAAAACCGCTTGGTTCGTTCCTGTTCTTAGGTCCGACGGGCGTTGGTAAAACAGAGCTTGCAAAGGCTCTCGCAGAGTCGCTTTTCGATGACGAGCACAATATTGTCCGCCTCTATATGAGCGAATATATGGAGAAGCACACCGTATCGCGCTTGATTGGCGCGCCTCCCGGATATGTCGGATATGAGGAGGGCGGTCAGCTCACGGACGCGGTTCGCAGAAAGCCGTACTCGGTTGTGCTGTTCGATGAGGTTGAAAAGGCGCACCCCGATGTGTTTAACGTGCTGCTGCAAATTCTCGATGACGGCAGAGTTACCGACAGTCAGGGCAGGACGGTTGATTTCAAGAACACGATTATAATTCTTACGTCAAACCTCGGTTCGCAGTATATTCTTGACGGAATTGACGAGAACGGCGAGATTACCGAAGAAGCGAGAAATAATGTTGATAAGCTGCTCAAGAGCTCGTTCAGACCGGAGTTTTTGAACAGGCTTGATGAGATTGTGTTCTACAAGCCGCTGACGAAGGAGAATATTTTCGGGATTATCGAGCTTCAGGCGGCGGATTTGGCGAAGCGGTTGAAGGAGAAGCAGCTGTCGCTTGAGATAACCGATGAGGCGAAGCAGTTGATTGTGGACGAGAGCTATGACCCGATGTTTGGCGCGAGACCGCTGAAGCGTTATATTCAGAGAAATCTGGAGACGCTGATTGCGAGGGAGATTTTGGCAGATAAGCTGCATCAGGGCGATACGATTAGGGTTGGCGTAAAGGACGGGAAGCTTGCGATAATCTAACGCGCAGGCAGCGTGACGCTGCACCCTTTTCGCTTCGCGGCGCACGAATCGGACATCGCGAAGCGTACAAAAGTCTTTTTGGAAGTCTTGAAACCTTTTTCTTCAGAAAAAGGTTTCAAGCCGCCGGAGGCACTCGGCGCGAAGCGCCGCCACTCGCGGCGAAGCCGCGCAAACGCGTTAGCAAGCGCTAAAGGGGGTCTGGGGGAAAAACAAGAGTTTTTCCCCCAGAGGAAAGGGGTTTGGGGAAAACCCCGAGGGGTGTTCCCCAAGCGATTTTTCGGGTTCGATGCCCGAAAAATCGCCTGCGGAGCGCGCAGACAGCAAGGCGAGTTCCGAGAGAAAATCCGGCTCAATTCCCACCAAGCAAACTTCGATAAAACAACAAAAACCCGCGAGTTTTCACCCGCGGGCTTTTTGTTGCAATAAATCACGAGAAAGCAGGCTCGTTTTCAACGCAAAATCCCTTTTCCCGAACAACCTTTTCGATATCCTCAATATGCTTTTTGCAGACCTCGCGCGAAGCCGCCTCAGCCATAATTCTGAGCAGCGGCTCGGTTCCCGAGGGACGAACAAGCACGCGCCCGTCAGCTCCCAGAGCGTCCTCAGCAGCCTTAACCGCCGCCTGAACGTCCAAGTCGTCAAGCACCGCCTTCTTGTCCTTGACGCGAACGTTCTTCAAAATCTGCGGGTAAACGGTCATTCCCTCCGAAAGCTCCGAGAGCGAACACTTCTTCGCGCAGATAACCTCCATAACTTTCAGCGCCGTGATAATTCCGTCACCGGTGCTTGCGTACTTGCTGAAAATAACGTGACCGCTGTTCTCGCCGCCGAGAATATGCCCATTCTCGTTCATACATTCATAGACAAATTTGTCGCCGACAGGAGTTTTCTCGTACTTTATCCCAAGCTCGTCAAACGCCTTGTAAAGCCCGAGATTTGACATAACCGTGGTGACCACCGTGTCGTTGTCGAGCTGCCCGCGCTCCTTGAGATAGTTTCCGCAGATGTACAGGATTTTGTCCCCGTCAACAACATTCGCTTTATCATCAACCGCAATACACCTGTCCGCGTCACCGTCAAAGGCAAATCCGCAGTCAAGCTGCTCCTCACGGACAAGGCTGACGAGATTTTCAATGTGCGTTGAACCACAAGCGAGATTTATATTAAACCCATCGGGCTTGTTCCCCACAACATACGTTTTCGCCCCAAGCGCGTCAAAAACGCTCTTCGCAATCGTAAACGCAGAGCCGTTCGCGCAGTCAAGACCTATTCTCTTGCCCTTGAACGAGTGCGTTGCAAGCGAAATAAGATAGCCTATGTAACGGTTTCGTCCCGCGGAATAGTCCGAGGCTCTGCCGATTTCGTTTCCCGTGGAAAGCGGGATTTCGGGGAGCTCGCCGTCAAGATATTTCTCAATCTCGTC